>JAQBWI010000024.1 GCA_027625355.1 Pseudomonadota bacterium | reverse complement strand
TTTAAGATTATTAAAATTTTATGAATTTAAAAAAAATTAGAGTATTTTTAATTATTAGATTAACTTAAGAACCAAAACTATATCCTGCAGACCTTACTGTTCTTATATAATCTTCTTTCACATCATTATTAACTGCTTTTCGCAGTCTTCGTATATGCACGTCTACTGTTCTTGGCTCAACATATGCTTCATCTTTCCACACATGGTTGAGTAATTGCTCTCGAGAAAAAACTCTTCCAATATTTTCGATAAAAAAAACTAATAAATTAAATTCGGTTGGCCCAAGATGAAGCGTTTCATTATCTCTAATGACACTATGAGATACTAGATCAACGACAATACCCTTGTATGATAAGACTTCTTCGGCAAACATAGGGCGTATTCTTCGAAGAACTGCTTTTACTCTAGCCATCAGCTCATTTACTGAAAAAGGTTTTGTTATATAATCATCAGCCCCTGTCTCTAAACCTCTTAAGCGATCCTCTTCTTCACCTCTTGCTGTTAACATAATAATAGGAAGATTTTTTATTTCTTTATTTTTTCGAATACGTCGACATAACTCAATTCCTGATAATTTTGGCAACATCCAGTCTAAAATTAAAAGATCAGGAGCTTTATATAAAATTTTCTCAAGCGCTATTTCTCCATCTGTTGCAGTATCAACTTTAAAACCATCTTTTAAAAAATTAAATTTTAATAATTCTAAAAGAGAGCTTTCATCTTCAACTATTAACGCTTTTAATTTCATTATATAACTTTTAATAATTTTTTATTACATTTTAATTACAATCAATTATTTTTTCTTAAGAGGCTTGATTACTTCCCATTGTCTGTCTGGAGTGTCATTGTACAGAGGTTCTCCTGATACCGCATAATAAATATCTTCAGCAATATTCTGCACATAATCACCTACTCTCTCCAAATCTTTTACCATATAGAGAAGATTTGTGCAGGCAGATATTCTCTTCGGCTCTTCCATCATATACGTAAGAAGTTGTCTCAGAATGCCAAGATATTCATCGTCTATTTCTTCATCCATATTCCACACAGCTTTAGCTTCTTCTGCAGAAAAATTAACGAATGATTGTATCACTTTTCCAATCATAATTTGGACATGCTCACCCATTCTTAAGATATCACGAACAGGTTTTTCTGGTAAAACAAGGTCGATCATCGATGTTCGCTTTGCAATATTTGTTGCATGATCACCGAGCCTCTCGAGATCTTTATTCATTTTAATTGCTGAAAATATTGTTCTCAAATCCATTGCCATAGGTTGTCTTTTACCCAAAATAAGCACGAGATTTTGATCAAGTTGTCTGAATTTTTCATCAATGATGTTGTCATCTTCTATCACTTTCTCTGCCAATGCTGTATCTTGATTTTTAAGCGCATTAAGAGCTCTTTTTAATTGATTCTCTACTAAGCTTCCTATGTCTAAGATGTTATTATTAATTTCTTTCATCTCATCGTCATAAGATTTTACAATGTGTTTATCTTGTTCCATGTTATCCAAACCTCCCTGTGATATATCCTTGTGTTTTTTCGTTATCAGGATTTGTAAAAATTTTTTGTGTCTCTCCAGTCTCCACAAGTTCACCTAGATGAAAAAAACCTGTTCGTTGCGATACTCTTGCTGCTTGCTGCATTGAGTGTGTTACTATTACAATTGTATATTTGTTTTTAAGTTCATCAATTAACTCCTCTATTGTTGCTGTTGCTATGGGATCTAAAGCTGAACAAGGCTCATCCATTAAAATAATATCAGGATTAACTGCAATAGCACGAGCGATACATAATCGTTGTTGCTGACCACCAGACAAACTAGTCCCTGGTTCATGCAAACGATCTTTTACTTCTTTTAATAGTCCTGCCCTTTTTAAAGATGAATGAACTATCTCTTGTAGATCTGATTTGGTGTCGACGATTCCATGAATAGTTGGTCCGTAAGCTACATTATCAAAAATAGATTTTGGAAAAGGATTTGGTTTTTGAAAAACCATACCAATTTTAGATCGAAGACTTACGACATCAACTTCATCTGAAATAATTTCTTCATTATCAACTGTAATAGATCCATCTACTTTACAAATATCAATTAAATCATTCATTCTATTTATACATCTTAGAAAAGTAGATTTACCACAACCAGAAGGTCCGATCAGTGCTGTAACTTCCTTTTCATTGATATCAAGTGTTACTTGATGCAGTGCTTGCTTAGTGCCGTAATGCACATTCACATTTTTTGTAGACACTTTTATATTACTCATATTACCACTTCCTCTCAAATCTACTTCGTAAGAATACTGCTATAGCATTCATTAAAAATAAAAAAATTAATATCATCATTATTGCGGCAGCTGTTTTTTCCTGAAACCCTCTTTCTGCACTTTCCACCCATAGATATATCTGAACAGGAAGAGCAGCGGAAGGTTCCGTGAAACCTGTTGGAATTTTGGGAATAAAAGCAATCATACCAATCATAATTAAAGGCGCCGTTTCTCCTAAGGCCTGGGCTAAACCAATTATTGTCCCTGTTAAAGTGCCCGGTAATGCTAAAGGAACTTGGTGATGGAAAACTGCCTGCATTTTTGTGGCTCCCATTGCTAAAGCGCCCTCTTTTATCGACGGTGGAACCGCTTTGAGAGATGCTCGGCATGCTATAATAATCGTTGGGAGTGTCATTAATGCCAAAACAGTTCCGCCAACTAAGGGAGTGCTTCTTGGCAATCCAAAAACATTTAAAAGGATTCCCAATCCTAATAAACCAAACACAATAGAAGGGACCGCTGCTAAGTTTGCAATATTAACTTCAATGAGTTCTGTAAATTTATTTTTTGGTGCAAATTCTTCCAAGTAAATTGACGCCCCAATACCAATTGGAAACGCTAATAAAAAAACTGTGATTAAAGTAAATAAGGACCCTACAAAAGAACCCGCGATACCCGCTAACTCAGGATGTCTAGAATCAGCATTGGTGAAAAAGAAATTATTGAATTTTGATTTTAATCTTCCAGTAAAAACAAATTCATCGAAAAACTCCAACTGCCTATCATTCAATTTTCTTTTTTTCTCTTCAATATTACGTTTAGCATTTCCTTTTAACATTTGATCTACATCACTATGCGCTGTTACTAAAAGCTTCTGCGTAGTGTTTAGGATATTTGGATTTTGTAAAAAATACTCTTTAATTTCCTTATCAACATTTATTGAAAACATTTTATTCATTAACTTAATATCTTTTTTACTTAAGTCAGGTAGCGCATTCGCTATGGCATTTTTCTTTACTTTAAAAAATTTAGCTTCTACTTGCTCTTTATAAGTTGCGTTTGGTGTAATTTTTAGTGTTTCCTGATCAAACATTACATCTAGTTCAATAACTGTTTTTTGAAAAGAAGAGTATCCCTTCGAAAAAATTGTAAATAATAAAAAAAATAAAATTGCCATTCCCGTTAAGGTGGCTATTAATCCATAAGTTTTGAAACGACGATCAGCTGCGCTTCTTTTTTTTCGTAACTGTATTATTCTTTCATGTGAGAATTGATTACTCATAACGCTCTCTATATTTTTTCACAATTCTTAAAGCAAAAATATTAAGAATTAATGTAATGACAAATAATACTAATCCCAAAGCAAAAGCAGATAAAGTTCTTGGATCATCAAATTCTTGATCACCTATTAAAGCAATAACAATTTGGACGGTAACGGTAGTGACATTTTCAAAGGGATTGGCTGTTAAATTTGGAGCTGTACCAGCCGCCACAACAACAATCATTGTCTCACCAATAGCCCGTGAAACTCCTAGTAAAAAAGCACCAACAATTCCAGGCAAGGCTGCTGGCAAGATGACTCTTTTAATTGTTTCCGCTTTATTTGCACCAATACCCAAAGAACCCTCTCTTAAACTTTGAGGAACAGAATTGATAACATCATCTGATAATGACGATATAAAAGGAATAATCATAATCCCCATCACCAACCCTGCTGCAAGAGCGCTCGTGGGTGAAGCATCAATACCAATTGATTGCCCAAATGTTTTTACAAAAGGCGCAACAGTGACAAATGCAAAAAATCCATAAACAATTGTCGGTACTCCAGCTAAAATTTCTAAGAGAGGTTTGATAATTTTTCTCACTCTCGGTGATGCGTATTCTGCTAAGTAAATAGCAGTAAATAGACCAATAGGCGTAGCAACACACATGGCAACAACCATTATTAAAAATGTTCCAGCAAAAATTGGTACTGCACCAAATGAACCAAGTGATCCTGATTGTCCTTCACGAATTGGAATGTAAGGATACCACTTTGTTCCAAATAAAAATTCAACTACAGATACATCAGAAAAAAATCGTAAACTTTCAAATAATAATGAAAAGACGATTCCAACAGTAGTTAATACTGCTACAGAAGAGCAAAAAAATAAAAAATATTTAACATAATTTTCAATTGATTGTTGTGCACGAAAAGAAGGTTGTAGTTTTCTAGAAGCAAACATCACTCCCAAAATCATAACAATTAAAATCGATAAATAAAAAGAAATTGAACTTATATATTTAATAGAGGCATAATGTTCAGCCGCATTTAATATTTCAATTGCCTTGCCTTCAGCAAACGAGTCATTAAGAGCAGCATTTTTTATTTCTGCAATTAATAAGCCTGCGTTAAGAGCAGGATTTAAATCAAAATCAAAATTAGCTAGGACAAGATTTTGAATAATCTGATCTTCAAAAATAATCCAACCGAAATAAACTATAAGAGCAGGTAGTAGGCACCAAACCATAATATATTGTGCGTAATAGGTTGGCAGCGATGCTGTCTTAATTTCTAATTGTCTAGAATGTGAAGTTATGCGTGACTTGCCAAAAATATAAGCAGAATACATGCCAAGGAGAATAATTATTAACGACCAATAAAACATGCGAATGAACTATTAAGTACTAAATTTTTGTTACAATTATATTACAATAAAATTAAGACAAAAAAAAAGAGGGGAGATCCCCTCTTTTTGCTCAATTCATTTAAAACTATTTGTAATTCTTTAAGTTAGCAATGTCATCTAGAACCTTAGCTCTATCAGCAGGGCTTAACTCAACTAAACCAGCATCTAAAAGATATCCTTCTGTTGCTTCCTCACTCACAAACTCATTAACGTAATCCATTAAACCTGGGATTACTCCTACGTGTGCTTTCTTGATATAGAAGAATAATGGCCTAGCAATTGGGTATGAATAATCTTGAATACCTTCCATTGAAATTTCAACGCCATTAACTTTAGCAGCAGCAACTTTATCTTCGTTATTTGCTAAGAAACTATATCCAAAGATACCAAATGCACCTTGCTCTTTTGAAATGTGTTCGACGTATAATTCATCGTTTTCACCACCTTCAATAACATGACCATCTTCACGGTATGCTTCGCAATCTCCATCAGCGACCAACATTTCTTTAACACAACCTTTCGACATTACTAAAGAATCAAACGCATCTCTAGTTCCAGAAGAAGGAGGAGGTGCCATAATTGATATTTCTACTTTTGGTAAACGTTTATCAATTTCAAACCAAGTTACTGGTGCATTTTTATTATCTCTAGACATTGCTTGCCAAATTTCTTCTTTAGAAAGATCAATACCACCAGCCATTGATGCACCGTTTGTATATTTCCATTCATAATCAGCAGCGTAAGCGAATGCTATACCATCATTTCCTACACGAACTTCAACGATATCAGTTACACCACCATCTTGGCAAAGTTGAAATTCTGAATCTTTCTGTGCTCTTGATGAGTTTGTAATATCTGGATGCTCTACACCAACACCTGCACAGAATAATTTATGTCCACCACCAGAACCAGTACTTTCAATAACTGGCGCTTTCATTCCTTCTGATGCCATCTTTTCTGAAACTAATGTTGCAAAAGGATACACTGTCGAAGATCCTACAATTGAAATATAATCTCTTGCTGTTACAGTGCTTGAAAAAGCAATAATAATAGCTGAGATAGATAAAATAATTTTCTTCATTTTAACCTCATTTTTTGTTTTTGTGAGTAGTAATCTTTAAATATTACAAAATTATTAAATTTTTATTTTTTAAATAGTATAGTTTATGGGCAAATATACTGAAAAAACACTACCTTCATTTACAGTGCTTTCAATAATAAGACGCCCATTATGACGATTAACAATGTGTTTTACAATTGAAAGCCCTAACCCTGTACCGCCCAAATCTCTAGACCTGTCTTTATCTATTCGATAAAAACGTTCCGTAAGCCTGCTTAGATGTTCTTTTGAAATACCTTCACCTTGGTCTTGAAACATAATTTGTACAAAAAGCCGCTCATCTAAAAAAGCTTCTTTTAAACGAACAGTGATTTCACTTTCTAAAGGTGAATATTTAATTGCATTATCTAATATATTTATAAAAACCTGTATTATTGAGTCACTGTTTAACGTTAAATCACCTTTACTATATTTATTTTCTAGGTTGATTTTTAATCTTTTATCTTCAATTTTTTTGTTTAAATTATCAATAGCGCTATGAACTAAATTTAAAATATTGTCATTTTTGAAATTTAGAGGTTTGTCTTCTGATTCATATTTACTCAATAAAAGCAGATCCTCGACTAAGCGAGTCATTCTCCAAGCTTGATTCTCCATAATATCCAAAAACTTATAAGTAATATCTTTATCGAGACTAGAATCGTTTTTTATAGTTTCAATATACCCAACTATTGACGATAAGGGCGTTCTCAATTCATGACTAACATTTGCGACAAAATCAGTTCTCATTTTTTCATAATTATAAAGCATTGTTTGATCAGTAATCATGATAATTAATGAACTATCTGAATCCCGTCCTTCTTCTAAAAAAAATAAATCAGCAATAAAATACCAATTTTCAAAGTTTGATGGTTGAAATTCTATTCTATGATCTTTTTTTTCATTAAAAGATTTATCAATAAAATCATTTAACTCTGTTGACCGTATGATTATATTAATGTCTCTTCCCTCTTCAAGAAAAAGAAATTTTTGTTTAGCAAAATTATTGTAATAAATGATATTTCTATCACTATTGATAGCAATTATTATCAAGGGTGTTTTATCTAAGGTCTTTTTTATACTTTTTTTCATATTTTTTTAACTTTGGCCAATCATCATCACTTAAAATGTAACCCACACATTTTTTTGTTCCACATTTACAAATATGATCTTCAAAATCACTATCAAAGGGATAGCCATAATTATATGTTAGCTCTGTATCTTTTTTAATATTTTTTATGGCTGATATCCAAATTTCATTATTAGTAATTTCTACTTCACAATTAGGATCACAAGAATGATTGATAAACCTTGCATGATTGCGGAGGACCCCTCCATCAATATCGTATTTTTTATTAAGTTCAAAAACATAGACCATTCCAGTTTTTTTATTTTTTTCCGCTTTTTGCAGTTGTATATCTGCTCGTTTATCACCTTCTTTTTTGGTTACCTTATCACCAATATATTGAATTACTTGCTCCTTATTTTTGATATTAGTAGCAGCAAATAGTCCAGATCCGTGCACTGATGAGCGTTTTTTGTACCACAGTTTGTTCATATTGTTGATGTATTTAAGGTATTAGTTAGTGTTTTAATACAAATAAATAATATTAAATGTGATATCTTTTATGTATATACAACCATCTATAAAAATAGGTTTATAATTAATCGTGAATTTTGAAAATAAAAAAAAACTTTACAGAACCATTTGGATTTCAGATACTCATTTAGGAACTAGTGGGAGTAAGAGCTCCATGTTACTTGAGTTTTTAGAACAAACGGACTCTGAATATCTTTTTTTAGTTGGTGATATCATTGATGGATGGAGAATGCGTAAAAAAATGTACTGGCATCAAGAACATAATGATGTTGTCCAAAAAATTCTTAAAAAAGCAAAAAATGGAACAAAAGTGACTTTAATTCCAGGCAATCATGATGAGATACTAAAAGATTTTACTAATTTTTCTTTTGGAGAGATCTCTATTAAAAATGAAGATCGTCATACATTAGCCGATGGAAGAAAAGTGCTAATTACTCACGGTGATGAATTTGATGCGGTTATTATTAATGCAAAATGGTTAGCAAAAATTGGTTCAGCACTTTACGAGCTTTTACTTAAATTAAATAATGTAGTAAATTTTGTTAGAAGAAAGCTTGGGTTTTCATATTGGTCATTATCCCAATACCTAAAAAAACAAACAAAGCACGCAACGAATTTTATTAGTAACTTTGAGTTTGCTGTCTCCGATAGAGCAAGAAGAGAGAATGCCGATGTAGTTGTTTGTGGACATATTCATAGACCAGAAATAAAAGAATTAAACGGCGTCCTGTATTGTAATGATGGTGATTGGATTGAAAGCTGTACTGCTCTAGTAGAAGATGAAACAGGAGACTTATCTATATTAAACTGGGCAGAAGAGAGAGAAAGATTAAAACTTATTTCTTTTGAAGACAAAAAGGAAATAAAAGAGAATGCCGCCTAAAAAAATCGCTTTGATAAGTGATGCTTGGGATCCACAAGTCAACGGAGTCGTAACAACTTTTAAAAATATTATACCTTTATTAAATAAAAAAGGTTTTGATGTTGAGGTTTTGCATCCAGAAATGTTTAGTAATTTTAGTTACCCTTGGTATAAAGAAATTAAATTTTCTTATAATACCAAAAACGTTACGAATGATTTCTTTACAAAATATGATCCAGATATAATTCACCTTATCACAGAAGGGCCTGTTGGCTTTGCGGGGAAAAAAATTTCATTTCAAAAGAATTTAAAAGTAACTTCTTCATTTCATACGCGTTTTCCTGATTATAGCAACGATTTTTTATTCCTAGAACTCTTACATATTCAATCCTTAAAAGACTTCATATGCATTCAGTGAATGTACTTGTGCCATCAAACTCCATGATTGAAGAACTTAAAAAATATAAATTTAAAAATCTTAAACTTTGGAATAGGGGGGTCGATACAAATCTCTTTAACCCAATAAAGAGAAATAGATCAGATAAAGAAATAAGACTCACTTATGTAGGGCGAGTTGCTATTGAAAAAAATGTAAAAGCATTTCTAGACATAAAAGGAAATTACAAAAAAACTGTTGTTGGCGATGGTCCAGAATTAAAAAAATATATGAGTAAATATCCTGATATTAAATTTGTAGGGTTAAAAACAGGAGAAGAACTTGCAAAGTATTATGCGGATGCTGATGTTTTTGTTTTTCCGTCCAAAACAGATACTCTGGGAAACGTTATATTAGAATCCCTTGCTTCTGGAACACCTATTGCGGCTTATCCTGTGACAGGACCAAAAGATATTTTAGCTAATACCAAAATTAATAGTTTGGATGAAAATTTAGAGGTATCTGTAAAAAAGGCATTAAAAGTTAAAAGAGATGATTGTCGAAATTTTGCATTAATGCTTACATGGGATGAATGTACTGATCAATACCTTAGCTATATGATTGACGCAAAAACAGGGAAATCTGTAATTTAAAAAAATATTTCACTGAAATAAAAAATTAATAAATTTTTTATATTTATGATTTTTTATGGATAAACAATTTCCAATAAAAACTTATAGATCTATTTGGATCTCTGATCTTCATCTTGGCACTGAAGGAAATAAAAGTGAAATGCTCCTGGAGTTTTTAAAGTCTAATGAGTCGAAGTATTTGTATTTAGTAGGTGACATCATTGATGCATGGCGGATGAAAAAAAAAATGTATTGGCACCAAGATCACAATGACATTGTTCAAAAAATTTTGAGAAAAGCTAGAAAAGGAACAAAGGTTACATTAATTCCAGGCAATCATGATGAACTTCTAAAAAAATTTACAGATTTTTCATTTGGTAAAATATCAATTAAAAAAAGAGGTATTCATCAATTGGTGGATGGAAGAAAAGCTCTAATTTTACACGGAGATGAATTTGATGCAATTATATTAAATGCAAAGTGGTTAGCAAAAATTGGATCGGCTTTGTATGAATTCATTTTAAAAGTAAATGATTTATTTAATTTTTGCAGAAGAAAATTAGGTTTTTCTTATTGGTCGCTGTCCCAATATCTGAAAGGCCAAACCAAATATGCGATTAACTTTATCGGGAATTTTGAATTTGCAGTATCGGATAGTGCAAAAAGAGCAAATGCTGATGTTGTTATTTGTGGACACATTCATCGACCAGAAATAAAAAAAATTGATAATATTTTATATTGTAACGATGGAGATTGGGTTGAAAGTTGTACAGCTTTGGTTGAGGACGAATTTGGAAACTTAACGTTAATTGATTGGGGAGTGGAAAGAGAAAAAATAAAGAACAGAAAACTAAACTCTGAAAACTTAACAAACACAGCAGCATGAAAAAAATAGCATTTATTACCGATGCTTGGCTTCCACAAGTAAATGGCGTAGTTAATACGTATATTAATATGAATGCTGTAATTAAAAAAGATTACAAAATCAAAGTATTACATCCTGGCATGTTTAAGAACTTTTCTTATCCATGGTATAAAGAGATTAAATTAGCTTATAATACAAAAAACATTACTGAAGAGTTTTTTACTAATTTTAATCCAGATATAATACATATTGCAACAGAGGGACCAGTTGGCATGTCTGGTAAAAATTACTGTAAAAGAAATAATCTAAAATATACTACTTCTTTCCATACAAGATTTCCAGAATATATTGAAAAAAGAATATTTCTTCCTAGAAAAATTGGTTATTATTTATTAAGAGGTTTTCATCAAGACTCACAAAATATTTTAGTTCCAACTCTTTCTATGCGTGAAGTATTAGAAAATTATAATTTTAAAAATGTAAAAATATGGTCTAGGGGAGTAAATACAAAACTTTTTAACCCATCAAAAAGAACTAAAAATAATAATCATCAAAATATTACTTACGTAGGACGAGTTGCTATTGAAAAAAATATTGAGGCTTTCTTAAATCTACAAACCAATATAAAAAAAATTGTTGTTGGTGATGGGCCTGAGATTAATAAGTTTAAATATAAATATCCTGAGGTAAGCTTTGTGGGTTTAAAAAAAGGTAATGAACTTGCTAAATATTATGCAAATGCTGATGTGTTAGTTTTTCCATCCAAAACTGATACCTTTGGAAATGTAATTTTAGAATCGCTCGCCTCAGGTACACCGGTCGCAGCGTTTCCAGTAACTGGACCAAAAGATATATTAAAAGGATCATCTGTCGATACTCTTGATGAAAATTTAGAAATCTCTGTTAAAAAAGCTTTAAAGATAAAAAGAGATAAATGCAGAGAATTTGCTGAACAATTCACATGGGGTCAATGTGCACAACAATTCATGTCACATGTGGTAGAAGCAAAGTAAAAAATTTAAAATATGAAACAAATATCTAATCAAAAAATCTTATCTGAATTTTTAGGAACTTTTTTATTAGTTCTAACTGTTGTTGGTAGCGGAATTATGGGAGAAAATTTATCTGATAATTTAGCCCTAACACTTTTAGGTAATTCACTTGCTACAGGCGCAATTTTATTTGTTATAATTACAATGTTTATAAATATATCAGGAGCATATTTTAATCCTGCTGTTGTTATAAGCGATCTCATTAATGGAAAACTTAATATTAAAATTGCAAGTCTCTTTATATTTGCACAAATTATTGGAGGAATTTTAGGTTGCTTAATTGCAAATTTTTATTTTGAAATAAATATCTTTCAATGGTCAACAAATGAACGCTTTGCCATTTCGACATTTATTTCTGAAATTTTAGCCACATTTGGCTTAATACTCACGATTATTATTATAAGTACAAAAGATAAAGATAAGGTTGCTTTAGCTGTTGCATTGTACATTACCGCTGGTTATTGGTTTACATCGTCAACAAGTTTTGCCAATCCCGCGGTCACGATAGCAAGAATGTTTACTGATACTTTTACAGGTATTCATCCTGGGAGTGTTTTATATTTTATTTTAGCTCAGATAATTGGAGCGATAATGGCGACATTTATTGCAAAGTATTTTATAAATACTAAGAAATAAGTTGGTGAAGAAACCCTTCTCTTATTCCATAGCGAACAAAAACAATTTCCTCTACATTAAAATGCAACGCTAACATATAAAGAATATATGCAGCTAAACCAATATGGGACACTCTGTTGACTTGAACAATATTTATTTTTCGTATTTTTTGTTCAGTTGTAATTGATAACTCGTGATAAAGATTTTCTAAAGACTTAATATTTAAAATATACCCATGTAAATTGTTTTTTTTAAAACCCTTAAGGTGAAGAGCTAGCTTTCCTAAGTTTCTCCATGCTCCTCCAATTACATATAAATGTTTGTTTTTAGGAAATTCAATTTTATTAAGTTTGTTAAACTGATTTATAATAGTTCGATCAAATTTTAACTTATTGATTTTATATAATGAAGAATCTTTTCTCAATAATCCTATGTTTAAACTTTTACGAAAAATAATATTTTTAAAATCAACTCCTGCTATCTCTAAACTTCCCCCTCCTAAATCAGC
>JAQBWI010000023.1 GCA_027625355.1 Pseudomonadota bacterium | reverse complement strand
AAAAAAAATTCATTGTTATGCCTTTATAATAATTACCTGTGGGAAAAATCATCTGATTGTTTTTGATCATTATTAAATTTGTTGTGGAACCTTCAAGTATCATCTTTTTGCTATAAAATAAGATTTCTTCTTTTTGCATATCAATATTTTTTTGTAGAGATAATATTTTTCTATAGTGTAGATTTTTTACTCTTGCATTTGTTCGCTGATAATTAGCAAATTGGATTTGAAAATTATTACTTGGTGTTAGGCGAGGTCGAAGAGATATAGATATTAAATTTTGTTTAACAGCAATTCTAAGAAGGTGATTAAATTTTTTTATGTGTAATTGATGGGGAATTAACTCTAATAATTTTTTTTCAGTTAAAACAAAGTTTATATTTTGTTTTTTTAAACTTTTATTTAACTGCGATAAGTGCTCTTTTAAAAAAATATATCGGGGACTACGTCCAACAACTCTAACTGTTGTAAAAACACCTTTTGACCCCCATAGATGATCGTACTTAACATGATTAAAGTTGTTAAAATTGTAGGACTTTTTGAATGAGAAATTTACCATCTACAGTTAAAAAAGAGTCTGGGTGAAATTGAAAACCATATACATTATTAATAGTATCTTCTATGGCCATAGCAACATTAGATTCTGCACATCTCATTGATATTTTTAATGACGAAGAATTGAAGGGTTCTTTCAGCTTAAGAGAGTGATAGCGGCCTGCTAAAAAAACCTTATTAGCCATAAATAAAGCGCTTTCTTTTAAAGCTTTAACTTTAGACTGATAGCCATGATATATTTTTTTTTGAGGAACTATTTTTGCATTTTCCGCATATAATATTTGCTGAAAACCAAGACAAATACCTATAATTTTTTTATTACCTTTATACTTCTTGTAAACTGTTTGTGTTTCAGGGTAATGAGAGGGGTTGCCGGGCCCTGGTGAAAAAATAATAATTTTAGATTTTTCTAATTGGCGCCAATTAATATCATAGTAATTGGAAACATAAGTTGGGGCAAAGCCCTCTAAGAGATGGACAAGATTGTAAGTAAAGGAATCCTCGTGATCAATGACGTAAATCATGTTTTAAATAAATCTAAAAGTGATTTCGCTTTAATATAATTTTCTTTATATTCTCTTTTGGGTTTGCTATCGATCACAACACCACTTGCAGCTGAAATTTCTACTCGTTTTTTATAATTTAAAATTGAACGAATAATAATATTAAAACGCATGTCCCCGTTAGCATTTATATACCCAAAGCTACCTGTATAGATATTTCTATTTAATTTTTCACGACTATTAAGAAGTTTTATCGTATTTATTTTTGGACAACCAATAACAGATCCACCAGGCATCATGGCAGAAATAATATCATGATTAGTAATGTGCTTCTTGAGCTTACCTTTTATCTCTGTGACATAATGATAGAGATCTCTATACTGTTCAACAGTTTTTAGTTTATTAATTTTTACTGTACCCGTTTTACATATACGTGATAAATCATTGCGCTCCATATCAACAATCATATTGTGCTCTTTGCTCTCTTTTTCATTTTTCTTAAAAAAATTAATCGCAAATTTTTTGGTCATTTTTTTTGTTCGATTTAAAGTGCCAGCTATTGGTTTTGTAATTATAACATCTTTTTTCTTTTCAATAAGATTTTCTGGGGAACAGCTAATAATACTATAATCATTATCTCTTATTAAAAAACTTTCTGGAGATTCATTAATGCTCATTAATTTCCAAAAAAAATTAACAGCATCAATGTTAGATTTGTTTGAATAGGTTTGACAAATTTTAATTTGATAAGTTTCTCCTAATTTAATTTTTTTAGAAAAATGTTTAAACAAATTAGAATATTTTGATTCATCTAAATTCAAATTAAATTTTTTTTGATAAAAATATTTATTTTCATATATTGAAGCTTGTAATTGTCTAAAATTTTTTAATAAACTTTTAATAACTATATTTTTTCTAATTTTAATTATGGTCTGTGGTTTATACACAAGTCCTGGATAAAAATTTAAACTTTGTTGTTTAGGAATTTTAATTTTAATATTTTCACATAAGAGTTGAAAACCAAAAAATCCAATATAACAATTTAATTCCTTTATTGGAGACTTTAATTGTAAAGTTTTCTTATTAAGAAAATTTTTGAAATTCTTAGAGTTTAAAATAATCTTCTCTTTAAAATCAGTATAAACGTCGTATCCACCAATAGTTTTGTATATTATTAGTGGTTTATTGGATTGAAAAATCTTATTGAGGTATTCTTTATTGTTCAGCACGTAAATCTATTATAATTAGGTAAAATATATGAAATATACCTTTATTCAAAAAATTGTTTTTTTGCTTGTATTATTTTTCTCTAGCGTAGTTTTATCGCATGGAACACTCATTATACCAAATGTTGAGCATGAAAAAGGATACATTCATGTAGCGATATATGACTCACAAGATGCTTTTCTGAATGAGGATCAGGCAATTGAAGTAATTAGAAAAAAAGCAAGTAAAGGTAAAGTCACCGTACCATTTTCAAAAATACACGAAGGTCAAATTGCGTTCGTAATATATCATGATGAAGATAATGATGGTGAATTGAAGACAGGTCTTTTTTGGCGACCAAAAGAAGGCTTTGCTTTTAGCAACAATTACAATCCCAAAGGACCTCCAAAATTTAAAAAAGCTGCAATAATGTTGGAACACGGAGTCCCAGTTGAGATAGAGTTGAATTATTAAACACTCTTAATTTATGGTCTTAAAAATTCACAATACATTAACAGGAACAAAAGAAATTTTTAACCCAGTAGATGAAAATCATGTTAGAGTCTATGCATGTGGACCAACAGTTTATAACTTTGCTCATATTGGTAATGCTAGAATGGCAGTTGCTAATGATCTCTTAATAAATGTTTTGCGGACACAATTTAAAAAAGTTACCTATGTTTCTAACATCACCGATATTGATGACAAAATTATAGAAGCAGCTCATGAGCTCAATGAGCCCATTGAAAATTTAACGACAAAATATACAAAAATTTATAACGAAGATATGGGTTATCTCAATGTGCGGCTTCCTGATGTTCAACCACGAGCAACTGCTCATATTAAAGAGATGATAGATCTTATTACAAAATTAATAGAGAATGGTAACGCATACGAAAAAAGTGGTCATGTATTGTTTCATGTTCCAAGCTATTCAAAATACGGTGTTCTTTCTAAAAGAAATAGGGATGAACAAATTGCTGGAAGTAGAGTTGAGGTAGCCCCTTTCAAGAAAGATCCAGCTGATTTTATTTTATGGAAACCATCGCCTGATCCTATGCCCGGATGGGAATCACCTTGGGGATTTGGTCGACCAGGTTGGCACTTAGAATGTTCAGCTATGTCTGAGAAAACATTAGGATTACCATTTGATATTCACAGTGGTGGAATGGATTTAGTTTTTCCACATCATGAAAATGAGATTGCCCAAACCTGCTCATTACATAAAAATCATGACCCTGATAATTTTGCGCACTTTTGGTTTCATAATGGTTTTGTAAATGTTGAAGGTGAGAAAATGTCAAAATCAATTGGCAATATTCGATTAGTTCACGATTTAAAAAAACAATACAGTGGAGAGGTTTTAAGATTAACTCTTTTATCCGCTCATTACAGACAACCACTAAACTGGACTAAAGAAATAATAGATCAAAACAGTAAAATGTTAGATCGTCTTTATCGCTCTCTTAGAGATCTACAAGATATAGAATTAACGTCAGAAAATTTATCTGATGATGTTATGGATAGCTTATTAGATGATTTAAATACCCCTAAATTACTAGCCCATCTAAATACTTTGACTAACAAATTATCTACGGCCAATAAAGATGAAAAAATTAATATCAAAAATAATCTTATAGCAGCTGGAAAACTTCTTGGAATACTATGGGAAAACCCTGATGCATGGCTTGGATACAATCAATCATCAAATCCCAAAAAAGAAGAAATAGAGGGGTTGATAAATCAGCGTAATGAAGCTAGACGCAGTCAAGATTATAAACTAGCAGATGAAATTAGAGACAAACTCAAAATACAAGGCATTGAAATAGAAGATACAAATAACGGTACTATTTGGCGAAAAGACTCATGAGCGATAATATTACAATTACTTTTCCAGATGGAAACACAAAATCAGTAGAAAAAGGTATCTCTGGTTTTGATCTTGCAAATCAAATATCTAAATCCCTTGCTAAAGAGTCAGTGGCAATCCAAATTGATGGAAAAATTTCTGACCTTTCATTGGAGCTAAATAAAGATTGCAAAGTTATTATAATTAAAAGAGAAAATGAAGAGGCTTTAGATATTATTAGGCATGACTGTGCACACGTTATGGCTGAAGCAGTGCAATCACTTTTTCCTGGAACACAAGTTACTATTGGACCTTCTATTGAAAATGGTTTTTATTATGACTTTGCAAGAAAAGAACCATTTACTCTCTCAGACTTACCAAAAATTGAAAAAAAAATGCACGAGATTATTAATAGAGGAGATAAATTTACGAGAGAAATTTGGTCACGTGATGAAGCTATAAATTTTTTTAAAGAAAAAGGTGAAGAATATAAAGTTGAGCTTATAAAAGATTTAAACTCTGATGAAGATATTACAATATACAAGCAAGGTGACTGGCTTGATCTTTGTCGGGGTCCTCACATGATGAGCACTAAACATATTGGCAAAGGGTTTAAATTAATGAAAGTTGCTGGCGCTTATTGGAGAGGTGACTCTAATAACGCGATGCTTACTCGTATCTATGGAACTGCTTGGAGAAACGAGAAGGAACTAGAAAATCACTTACAACAAATTGAAGAAGCAGAAAAAAGAGATCATCGTAAACTTGGAAAAGAGATGGATTTATTTCATTTTCAAGAGGAGGCTCCTGGAGCTGTATTTTGGCATCCAAAAGGATGGAAGTTATTTCAATCTTTAATAAATTATATGCGTAATAGGCAAGATAAGGCAGGGTACGTAGAGACTAATACACCTGACATGATGGATAAATCGCTGTGGGAAACCTCTGGTCACTGGGACAAGTTCAGTGAAATGATGTTTAGAACTGAAGCAAAAGACGACAAAATATATGCGATCAAACCAATGAATTGTCCTGGCGCCGTTGAAATTTTTAAACAAGGATTAAAAAGTTATCGGGATCTTCCATTTTTATTAGCTGAATTTGGAAAAGTGCATCGCTATGAACCATCAGGAGCATTGCATGGATTAATGCGTGTTAGAGCTTTTACGCAAGATGATGCGCATATCTTTTGTACTGAAGATCAAATTACAGAAGAAAGTAAAATTGTTTGTGATCTTATACTGAGTATTTACAAAGATTTTGGTTTTGAAAATGTCAGAATTAAATTTTCTGATAGACCAGAAAAACGTGTAGGAGATGACGCGGTATGGGATAAAGCGGAAGAAGCTTTAAAACAAGCCATGGAAGCTACAGGTCTTGAATACACACTTAATCCTGGAGAAGGTGCTTTTTATGGACCAAAACTTGAATTTGTCTTGCGAGACGCAATAGGGCGTGATTGGCAATGTGGCACACTGCAAGTTGATTTAAACTTACCTGGTAGACTTGGAGCAACATATGTTGCTGAAGATGGTCAAAAAAAAGTTCCTGTAATGTTACACAGAGCTCTCTTTGGCTCATTAGAAAGATTTACGGGAATATTAATAGAGCACTATGCAGGGCATTTACCTTTATGGTTGTCTCCTTCTCAAATTGTAGTTGCAACAATAACGTCTGAGTCAGACAAATATGCTCTTGATGTTAAAGAGCAGTTGATTAGAAGCGGGCTACAAGCAGACGTAGATATTAGAAATGAAAAAATTGGTTATAAAATTCGTGAACATAGTAATGCGAAAATACCCGTCATTCTTGCTGTTGGAAAAAAAGAAGCAGAAGAAAAAAATGTATCTGTTAGACGCTTAGGAAGTCAAAATACAACAGTCGTAAAGCTTGATCAATTAATTAACGATCTAAAAAAAGAATCGCTTTCACCGCTCAATTAAAATGTCAAAATTCAATATTGGTAAGTTTCCATCTACACGATTAAGAAGGCTTCGTATGAAAGAGTTTTCAAGAAGAATGGTCAGTGAAAATAAATTATCTGTTGATGATTTAATTTGGCCATTATTTGTTTGTGAAGGAAATAATGTTGCTGAAAAAATAAATTCAATGCCGGGTGTTTTTAGATTTTCTATTGATAATATTTTAAAAGAATTAGAAACTGCAACTAAATTAAAAATTCCTGCCGTCGCATTATTTCCACAAATTGATAGTTCTTTAAAAGATGAAAATGGTTCTCAAGCAATTGATGAAAATAATTTAATTTGTCGAACAATCAAATCAATCAAAAAAAACTTTCCTGACCTTGGTGTAATTTGTGACGTTGCTTTAGACCCCTTTACTAATCATGGTCATGATGGTTTGATAATAAATGATATAGTTGATAATGATGCAACATTAGCAGTATTGGAAAAACAAGCCCTTGCTCAAGTTAGAGCAGGTTGTGATATTATTGCTCCATCAGATATGATGGATGGACGAGTAGGAAGAATAAGAAACACTCTTGATGCCAATAATTTTCACAACACATTAATTCTTTCTTACGCAGCAAAATATGCATCAAAATTTTATGGTCCATTTAGAGATGCCATCAGTTCTTCTGGAAATTTAAAAGGTGGAAGTAAATCTACTTATCAAATGGATATTTCAAATAGCGATGAAGCGTTAAGAGAAGTAGCTTTAGATATAAATGAGGGTGCTGATATGGTGATGATTAAACCAGGCATGCCTTATCTTGATATTATTCAAAGAGTAAAATCAGAATTCAAGGTGCCTACTTTTGCCTATCAAGTTTCAGGGGAGTATTCCATGATAAGGGGGGCAATAGATAGTAATTGGCTAGATTCCTCAGTTATAAAAGAATCTCTTTTGTCGTTTAAAAGAGCTGGCGCTGATGGTATCTTAACTTATTTTGCAAAAGAAATAGCAGAAGGTTTAAACAATGAGTGATATTAAATTTGAACAAAGAAAAACAATTGAGCAGGTTGAAGAGTCTACTGAATTAGCTCCTAAGTTTGATCAAGATGGCCTTATACCAGTAGTAACAACTGATTTTAATTCTGGAGAAGTCTTAATGCAAGGCTACATGAATGAAGAAGCTTTTAAAAAAACAATTTCATTAGGTGAAGCAGTTTATTATTCACGGAGTAGAAAAACCTTATGGCACAAAGGTAAGACAAGTGGCCTTGTTCAAAAAATAAAAGAAATAAGAATTGATGATGATCAAGATTGTGTATGGTTGCGTGTAGATGTTCAAGGTGGAGCTAGCTGTCATGTAGGGTATAGATCTTGTTTTTATAGAAGTGTTCCTTTTGGGGAAAAAAGAGGATCAAGTGTTTTAAAGTTTGAAGAAAATAAAAAGGTTTTTGATCCAAAAGAAGTTTATGGAGACGCACCTAATCCAACAAAACTATAATTTTATTTACAATCAAATTTAAAGGCATAAAGCAATTATCTGTTTATGACATCAAAATTAAAATTTATTGAAACAAGTAAGCTACCTACTGATGTAGGTGAATTTACTGTGCATGCATTTACAGATGAGAAAGACTCCAAAGACCACTTAGCAATTGGGATGGGTGACTTATTAACAAATGAACCTGTGTTAAGCAGAATACACTCACAATGTATAACGGGTGAATCTTTTTTTAGTATGCGTTGTGATTGCCGATATCAACTAACAGAGTCACTTACACAAATTGCAGAAAGAGGTCGTGGTGTAGTGTTCTACCTTCAGCAAGAAGGAAGAGGTATTGGTTTATCAAATAAAATTAGAGCCTATAATCTTCAGGACAAGGGTTTAGATACAGTAGAGGCTAATCATCAATTAGGCTTTAAGGAAGATGAAAGAGGTTATGAAATTGTATCAGATATGATTAATTTTCTTGGTATTAAAGAAGTAGACTTGATGACAAATAATCCAAAAAAAATTAAAGCACTCGAGTCAATGGGTATTGTAATTAATCAACGTGTACCACTTTCCTCTAAAACTAATAAGTATAATGAAAATTACATATCGACTAAAATAAAAAAGCTTGGTCACTTAATATAAAATCCAGTTTCTATGACTGACATTGAAAACTTAATTAAAAGATTAAAAATGATTGCTCACCCTGAAGGCGGGCACTTTTCTGAGTCTTTTCGTGATGAAAATAATAATGTTAGTCTAATCTATTATATGCTTAAAAAAAATGAATGGTCACATTGGCACCGTCTAACAAAGAATGAAATATTACATTTTTACAAAGGTGATCCAATGACTATTTACATTTCAAAAGATGGTATTGATTTTACATCAGTCACTTTAGGTGAGAATAATAATTTTCATCTTGTCGTTGAGGCCAATAACTGGTTTGCAATGCAGTCCAAAGGTGATTATAGTTTAATTGGATGCACAGTAGCTCCTGGGTTTGATTATGCTGATTTTGAATTAGCTGCTAAGGATTGGAAACCCAAAAATTTTAGTGTCAATAATAGTAAAAATTGATCTATTTTTCTTTGCTTTAATTATATTTATTTATATATCTATAGTAGTTCAAAAAAGGAGAAATATATAATGGATGCCGAAACTAAATGCCCAGTAATGCATGGTGCGAATACAAAAAATAAAGGTGAAGGAACCACAAATAGAGATTGGTGGCCTAACCAACTAGACATAAGTATTCTTCATCAACATGATGAAAAGTCAAACCCAATGGGTAAAGATTTTGATTATAGAGAGCACTTTAAAAAAATTGATTACGATGGGCTAAAACAAGATCTTAATGATTTAATGACAGACTCACAAGACTGGTGGCCTGCAGATTATGGTCATTACGGTCCATTCTTTATCAGAATGACTTGGCATGCAGCTGGAACATACAGAACTGCTGATGGTCGTGGAGGCGGAGGGACAGGCGCACAAAGATTTGCTCCTTTAAATAGTTGGCCAGACAACGGAAACTTAGACAAAGCAAGAAGACTCCTATGGCCAATAAAACAAAAATATGGAAATCAAATTAGTTGGGCCGACTTATTAATTTTAGCAGGTAATGTTGCAATTGAATCAATGGGCGGAAAAACCTTTGGATTTAGTGGTGGCCGACCTGATATATGGGCTCCTGAAGAAGATATCTACTGGGGTCTTGAAACGGAATGGTTAACAAATAAAAGATACTCAGGTGATCGTGTTTTAGAAAATCCCCTAGCAGCAGTTCAAATGGGTTTAATATATGTTAACCCTGAAGGGCCTGATGGTAACCCTGATCCTCTAGCAAGTGCAAGAGATATTCGTGAAACTTTTGGTCGTATGGCAATGAATGATGAAGAGACAGTTGCTCTGACGGCGGGTGGTCATACTTTTGGAAAAGCACACGGTGCTGGCGATGCTGCATTAGTTGGTCCAGAACCAGAAGGTGCTCCCATGGAAGAAATGGGATTTGGGTGGATAAGTAAACATGCATCTGGCAAAGGAAGCGATACAATTACAAGTGGTATTGAAGGAGCGTGGACAGCTAATCCAACAGTATGGGATAATGGCTATTTTGATTTACTTCTAGGATATGATTGGAAGTTAACAAAAAGTCCTGCCGGTGCAAATATTTGGCATGCAGTTGATCAAAAGGAAGAACACATGGCGCCCGATGCAGAAGACTCATCTAAAAAGGTTCCAACTATGATGACTACTGCTGATATGGCAATGCGTGAAGATCCAGAATATAGAAAAATCTCTGAACGTTTTCATAAAAACCCTGATCAATTCCAAGATGCTTTTGCACGTGCATGGTTTAAACTTCTACATCGTGATATGGGACCAAAGACTCGTTACATAGGACCTGAATCTCCGGAAGAAGTTTTAATTTGGCAAGACCCAATTCCTGCTGGAAGCACAAACTATGATGTTGATAGTGTTAAAGCAAAGATTGAAGAGAGTGGTTTATCAATTCAAGAAATGGTTGAAACAGCTTGGGCTAGTGCTTCAACGTATCGTCACACAGATATGCGTGGTGGTGCTAATGGAGCACGAATAAGATTAGAGCCTCAAAAGAATTGGGAGGTTAATAAACCAGATCAATTATCTAAAGTTCTTGAAAAATTAGAAGCTATTGCTTCTGAGACTGGAGCTAGTGTTGCTGATGTTATTGTTCTTGCAGGTAATGTAGGAATAGAAAAAGCATCTGGAAAAAAAGTTCCTTTTACACCAGGAAGAGGTGATGCAACTCAAGAGCATACAGATGTTGAATCATTTGCTGTGCTCGAACCAGAAGCAGATGGTTTTAGAAACTATCTAAAGAAAAATTACACGGTAACTCCAGAAGAGTTTATGCTTGATAGAGCTCATCTACTTGGTCTGACAGCACCTGAGATGACCGTTTTAGTTGGTGGTATGCGTGCTATGGGTGTCAGCTCAGATGATCGTGGAATTTTTTCAGACAAAGGAAAATTAGATAATAGTTTCTTTACAACACTTCTTGATATGACCGTTAAGTGGGAAGCAACAGGTAGTAACTCTTATCAAGCAACTGATCGTCAATCAGGTGAAAAAGTAAGAAGAGCTTCAAGAACTGATCTTGTTTTTGGATCAAATTCTCAACTAAGAGCTTTAGCAGAGGTTTATGCTCAATCTGATAATCATGATAAATTCGTTACTGATTTTATTAGTGCTTGGAATAAAGTTATGAATGCTGATCGTTTTGATATTAGTTAATTAAGATTTTTTTAATAATTACGACCAATTAAACTTGGTCGTAATTTAACTTTTAAAAGTAATAGCCCCTTTGAACATATGTTTTAAAATCTTCTCATACTCCTCTTTTTTTAAAGAAGTAAGAGTGGGCATTTTTAAAGTTTTTCTTGTTTGAGAAATTCCAATAAAAGCAGAAACCATAAGGTCATATTGTTTAGGGCTAATTTTTTTTAATTTTTTTACAATAGGATTGCGCATTTTCTTTATATGAATATTTTTAACTAAATCTCCTACTATAGGATCGGATGAATTCATTATTAACATTTTTACATGAGTTGTTTCATCTTTCATATCCATACTTTCTAATAACCAACCAGTGTATACATCAATAATATTATCATCATTTATATCAATATCATCGACCCAATTAAATCCATCTAAAGTGGCTTTAAACAAACCAAGCTTGCTTGAATAGTAACGAGGAATAAGAGCAACATCTACTTTTGCAGCTTTAGCAATTTGACGAACAGAAACATTTGAATAGCCGTAATTCCAAAATAATTTTTTAGCCTCTTCAAATATTTTAAATTTTGTTTTTTCAGACTTATTCATGGCTCTTTATTAACACAAATATTTTGTCAACAGTTGTTGACTTTTACCTTATCTATACTTAGTACGAAAGAAATTAAGGAGAATAAATGAATTTAAATATTAATAAAAATGAACCTGTAATGGTGACTGGGGCAACTGGGTTTGTAGCCAGTTGGTTGGTTAAAAAACTTATGGATAGTGGAATTACCGTACATGCGGCAGTAAGAAATCCAGATGACACAATCAAATTAGCCCATCTTAAAGATTTGGAAAATAGCTCTTCAGGTAAAATTATTTTTTTTAAATCAGACCTATTGGAAGATGGAAGTTATATAAAGGCAATGGAAGGATGCTCTGTAGTTTTTCATACAGCCTCACCTTTTAACCTTAAGGTTACAGATAATCAGCGTGGATTTGTTGATCCAGCCCTCAAAGGAACTCGTAATGTTTTGGATTCAGTAAATAAAACAGAAACTGTTAAACGTGTTGTATTAACAAGCTCATGTGTAGCAATAGTTGGAGATACAATAGAGATAGCGAAATATCCTGATAAAATGATAACAGAGGATATGTGGAATACAACTTCTACAGTTAATCATAATCCCTATAATTATTCTAAAACTGTTGCAGAAAAACTTGCCTGGGAAATGAATGAAAAACAAGAGAAATGGAAATTAGTTGTGATAAACCCATCTTTTGTGATGGGCACAACACTATCAAAAACATCTACATCTGCAACACACGATATGATTGGACAGATGGCTGATGGAACAATGAAAAGTGGTGCCCCTCCTTTTGAAATTGGAATGGTAGATGTTAAAGATTTAGCAGAAGCTCATTTTAATGCAGCTTATCTTGAAGGTGCTAGTGGACGCCATATCTTGAGCAATAAAACTTTATCGATGGTTGATGTTGCTAATATTATTAGAAATAAATTCGGTGATAAATGGCTCTTACCAAAAAAAGCAGCCCCAAAATGGTTAATATGGCTAATTGGTCCAATTATTGATAGGTCAATATCTCGAAAAATGATTAGTAATAATTTTGGCCATCCTTGGTTAGCAACTAATAGTAAATCAATAAATAAACTTGGTATAAAATATACTGCTTTGGAAAACTGTATTGAAAATATGTTTCAGCAAATGATCGACAACGGGATTGCTAAAAAGAAATAATAGAAAAATTTGATTTGATTTAGAAAAAAAATAATTTTAAAATTATAAAAGCGGAAATACTATTTCCGCTTTTTTTTAATTTATTTATTTTGGCATATTAGTTGCGCCAGTTTCCATAGAAATTATTTTACCATCTTTAAACTTATATACTGCCATAACAGCTTGGGTATTGCCGTCTTTAAAAGTTACAAAAGAGTGATGTACCCCTATTTCTTCATTTTCATATATAATTCTAGAA
>JAQBWI010000022.1 GCA_027625355.1 Pseudomonadota bacterium | reverse complement strand
AAAATATTGATTATCAATTTTTTTTAGATTTAATATTACAATATTTAAAAAGGAGGAATAATGTCAAAATTACTTAAAGTAATTAGTATAAGTTTATTAGGTTTATTATTAACTTCAGGTGCATTTGCAAAAACTGAAGTTGTGTATATTCCAAAAAATACAGGTAACCCTTATTTTGATTCAATAATAAAAGGATTTGAAGTTGGTGCTGAAAAATATGGTTATAATTTTTCTACAGTTGCTCCAGCAACTGCTGACGCTACATCACAACTTCCATTTATTAAAGCAGAAATACAGCGTGGAGTTGATGTAATTGCAATTTCACCAAATTCAAATGATGCTCTTAATACAGTTTTTGATCAAGCGAGAAAAAAAGGTATTATTGTAATGGTTGTTAATGGTGATATTCCTGGAAGTGAAGCTCATAGAGATTTAGCGATTATGCCTGTTGATTTTTCAACAGTTGGAACAGCTCAAATGACATTAATGGGACAATTAATTGATCACAAAGGTCAATTTGCAATCTTAAGCGCAACTACTGATGCACCAGATCAAAATACTTGGATCAAAGATATGGAAGACAACATTATCGGTACTGGTATGTTTTCTGATATGGAATATTTAGGTGTTGTATATGGTGATGATGATCCTCAAAAAAGTACAACTGAAGCTGAAGCTTTACTTGCTAAATATCCAGACTTAAGAGGAATTATTTCTCCAACTACTGTTGGTGTTGCTGCTGCAGCTCAAGTAGTAGAGTCAGCTGGAAAATGTGATCAAGTTCAAGTTACTGGACTCGGTACACCAAATCAAATGAGACCTTTCCTAAAAAGTGGTTGTGTAAAAGCTTTCCAACTTTGGGATCCGTCTGTTGAAGGTGAAATTGCAGGATGGTTATCAGTTCAAATGGTTGAAAATGGTATGAAATTATCTGAAGGAATGACTATTAGTGTTCCAGATCAAGGTGATGTAAAAATTAATGCAAATAATTTAATTTATGCAGCTCCTATGCTTGATTTTGTACCTGGTAATATTGATAACTTTAACTTCTAATTTAATAGTGAAGAGCAATAACAATATTGCTCTTCACTTCAATTTTAAATTATGGACAATATAAAAATTGTAGACGCTCATCATCATTTATGGGATCTGAACAACAAAGATACTAAATATTCGTGGTTAATGGTTACTGAAGGTGAGGCTTTCTTTGGAGATTATGCAGCTATAAGAAAAAATTATCTACTTGAAGATTACATTGAAGATACAAAAAACCAGAACATAATTAAATCTGTTCATGTGCAAGCAGAACATGACGATGATAAACCAGTTAATGAAACTGCTTGGCTACAAAATTTGGCAGATACTCATTCCTCTAAGCTACCTAATGCAATTGTTGCATTTGCAGACTTTTCTAAAAATAATGTTTCAGAAATATTAGATGCTCATCAAGAATATAAAAATACGAGGGGAATAAGACAAATTTTATCCTACAATAAAGATGAGCCAAAATATTCTCATGCAACAGAAGATTTTATGAAAAATTCAACTTGGGTAGAAAATTTTAAATACATAAGAAATCGTAATTTATCCTTTGATATACAGATTTATAAGCACCAAATGGAAGATGCTGTTAATCTAGCTAATAAATATAATGATATTTTATTTATCCTTAATCATACAGGTGAGCCCTGTTATCAATCCAAAGAATATATTGAAAGCTGGGAACAAAATATGAAAAAATTAGCAAAATGTGAAAACGTTGTCGCTAAAATATCTGGTTTAGGGATGTTTAATCCTAATTGGACAATTGATTCGACAAGAATTTTTGTAGAAAAAACTATTCAAATTTTTGGAATCGAGAGATGCATGTTTGCTTCTAATTTTCCCGTAGATAAGATTTTTAATTCTTTTGACACTTATTGGAACTCTTTTAAAGAAATAACAAAAAACTACTCTGAGAATGATAAAAAGTTATTATTTTCATCTAACGCAGAAAAATATTATAGGATCTGAAAATGACTTCTACTATTACAGATGTAAGAGCTAAATTATACACTTGGAAAGGTGACGTTCAAAAAATACATGAAAATTTTTGTACCAATGCAGCTGATTTAATTAATCAAGACAACATTTCAAATGATAGATGGGCTACATACAAATTTCTAAGTTGGCTTGTTGTAGAAGTAGAAACAAGTGATGGACATATAGGTATTGGTAATGCCGCCCTATCACCAAAGCCATGTAAATCAGTTGTTGATAATTATTTAAAGCCAGCAATTATTGGAGAAAGTATTTGGGACTATGAGCATATCTGGCAAAAAATGTATCGACAAACTCTTGCTTGGGGAAGAAAAGGTGTTGGCATGACTGCTATTAGTGCGGTTGATATTGCTATTTGGGATGCTTTAGGAAAAGCAGCTAAGCAACCAGTCTTTAAGCTCCTAGGTGGAAAAACAAAATCCAAATTACCTTGTTATGCGAGTAAACTTTACAGTCAGCCGCTAGACTCTCTTGCAAAAGAAGCAAAAGATTATCTAGATCAAGGTTTTAAGGCTATGAAATTAAGACTCGGATGGGGACCGAATGATGGTGCGGAAGGAATGCGTAAAAATATTGAACTGATTAGAACCGTGAGATCAGTTGTTGGTGAAGATGTGGACTTAATGGCAGATGTTTATATGGGTTGGACCTTTGAATATGCAAAAAGAATGATGCGCTTAATTGATAACGAAAATCTGCGTTGGCTTGAAGAACCTGTAATTGCAGATGATATAGATGGTTATGCAGATTTAAAAGCTGGTTGTCGAACTCCTATATCAGGTGGAGAGCATGAATATACCCTTTTTGGCTTTAGGCAGCTTTTAGAAAAAAAAGCTGTAGACGTTGTTCAATTTGATACAAATAGAGTTGGTGGTATTACTCAAGCACATAAAATATGCGCTTTAGCAGAGGCATTTCAAATACCTGTCATACCTCATGCAGGACAAGTGCATAATTTTCACATTTCTATGAGCAGTATTAATGCTCCAATTGTAGAGTATTTTCCTTTTTGGCCAGTTGAAATAGGCAATGAATTATTTTGGTATATTTTTGATGGAGAGCCACAAGCTAAAGATGGTTATATTGAATTAGATGATACTAAACCAGGTCTTGGAATAGAATTGTCTAATAAGTATCTTAATGATTTTGATATAGAAATTTAATTAAATAAATTTACCAAGATCTTCAGCAAATTGTTTGGCTAATTTTATTCCAAAGTTTGTTGGTACTAAGGTTGGCTTTCTGTAGTAAATTTTTTTAATACCCATTCTATATGCGCAGATTCTTTTTCCATAACAAACTAGGGAATCAATAGATTGCATTGAAAATACAATTGAAGGAAGAATTTTTTTATACAAACTTCTAGCTTCTATAATTTTTTTTTGTTGAACTAATTTATAAATTTTTAAAAAAATATCAGTTCCCTCCAGTGATGGTATTATCCCTGAACAGCCTGCTAAAAAATTATCAATAATCTCTTGCCCACCACGTCCATTAAAAACTTGTAAATTTTTTGGATATTTTTTTATTTCTGTTTGAATTAGTGTTGCTGAAGCCTCTCCTTTAATTGCTCTAAAATTATCAAATTTTTTATATAATTTTAATATTTGTGATGAGTTTAATCCTACGCCTATGTACTCTTTTGCGTTTTGAATCCCAACTAAGGTATTTGTATCAACATTTGGAATAATTTTATTAAAAAAATCAAAACAATCTTCATCTGTTGTTTTTTTTTTGAGTAAAGGCTGGAATACTATCCACCTAGCATTATAATATTGAGCAACTTCAATCAATTTTTTATATTCATTAAAGTTATTACCAGATATTGTAACAACAATTGGTAAAATACCATTCGAAACATCTGCAACTAATTCTATTATTTTTTGTTTTTCAAAAAAATGAAGTTTATTGACCTCTGTTGCAAGTCCTAAACAAGCTATGCCATGTGATCCAAGTTTTTTTATCAAAAGTATTTGATCACGTATTGCTTTTAAATCTAATGAGTTGTTTTTATTAAAAAAACAATACGTCATTGGAATAATGCCTTTTAACATGTAAATTTAATGGCTATGTCTTTTTACTTCAGACCCTCTTTTCCCTACAAGAAAATCTAAGTCTGCTCCTTTATCTGCTTGCATCACATGATCAATGTACATTTTTTGATATCCACTTTTTATTTCAGGTAAGACAGGTTGATACTCTTCCAGTCTTTTAGCAATAATTTCAGCAGGGACATCTAAATTTAATGTTCCTTTGTTGACATCAACCTCAATTAAATCACCATTTTGAACAGCTGCTAAAGGTCCTTTTACTGCTGCCTCAGGAGAAGTATGAAGAATAACAGTACCATAAGCTGTCCCACTCATTCTTGCATCAGAGATTCTGATCATATCACGAATTCCTTTTTTAAGAATTTTTTGAGGTAGTCTCATATTACCTACTTCTGCCATTCCAGGGTATCCTTTGGGTCCACAGTTTTTTAAAACTAAAATAGAGTTTTCATCAACGTCTAAATTTGGATCATCAATTTTATCGTGAAACTCTTCTACACTTTCAAAAACTACTGCTTTACCTTTGTGTTGCATTAGCTCGGGACTAGCAGCAGAAGGTTTGAGAATAGCCCCATCTGGTGCAATGTTACCTTTTAAAATTTTAATTCCACCATCTTTAACAAGTGGATTGTCAAAATCTTTTATTACATCTTTGTTCCATCGCTCTGCATTTGAATTATTTTCTGCAATAGTTTTACCATTAACAGTTAAGGCATCTTTGTTAAGAAGATTTTTTTCTAAAAGTTGTCTTATTACTGCTGGTACCCCTCCCGCGTAATAAAAATCCTCCATTAAATATTTTCCCGATGGTTGAAGGTTTACAAGTGTTGGAATATCCTTTCCACATTTCTCCCAATCGTCTAAGGATAAATCAATTTCTAACCTCCCAGCAATAGCTGCAAGATGAATAACTGCATTTGTTGATCCTCCAATTGCTCCATTTACTTTAATCGCATTTTCAAAAGAATCTTTTGAGACAACTTTTGACATTGTTAAGTTTTCTTTAACCATCTCAACTATTCTTTTACCTGACATGTGAGCTAAGGCATAACGTCTTGCATCAACAGCAGGAATTGCAGCGTTGTGAGGCAATGCCATACCAAGAGCCTCTACCATACTGCCCATTGTAGAAGCAGTTCCCATAGTCATACAATTACCTTTAGACCTGCTCATTGAAATTTCAGCAGAAACAAAATCATCCTCTGTAATTTTTCCAGCATTAAGATCTGCGTCTAATTGCCAAACACCTGTGCCTGAGCCAATGATCTCACCTCTGTGGTGACCATTTAACATTGGTCCACCAGATACACCTATTGTCGGAATATCAACACTTGCAGCACCCATCATTAATGAAGGAGTGGTTTTATCACAGCCCATTAAGAGCACTACACCATCCATAGGGTTTCCTCTAATAGCCTCCTCTACATCCATACTTGCAAGGTTTCTAAAAAGCATAGCAGTTGGTCTTAGATTAGATTCACTTGCAGAAAAGACTGGGAACTCTAAAGGAAAGCCACCAGCTTCATATACACCCTTTTTAACTGACTCAGCAATCTCTCTAAAGTGTCCGTTACATGGTGTAAGCTCAGACCATGTATTACAAATACCTATTACTGGCCTTCCATCAAATAAATGATTTGGATGTCCTTGATTACGCATCCAACCGCGATGAATAAAAGTATCTCTTCGATGAGATTTAGAATTATACCAAGCTGAAGATCTGTACTTCTTTTTTTCTGTCATAATTTACTACTTTAACACAGAAAAGTTTGCTTGCAATATTTAGCTGAGTTCTATTTTAGATTTATTATCTTCAATACCTTGATAATTCAAATTTATAGAAAATAAACTGCCATCCAACTCATTTTTATTTTTACCGTCATTGCTAGCTGTAGTAACAAATAGAGTTTTCATATCTTTTCCTCCAAAAATACAATTAGTAATATTTTCAACTGGCATTTCAATTATCTGATCTACTCGACCATTGGGAGTAAATCGTACTATACATGAACCTCCCCAACGACAATTCCATATGCAGCCATCTGTATCAATTGTGGACCCATCAGGATGACCCCTATTAAAGTTTGCCAATTCTTTTTTGTTGGAAAGTTCTCCACTTTCTAATTCAAAATTATAACTAAGAATTGTTCCTTTAAGAGTATCAGAAAAATAAAAGTTATTATTATCAGGACTCCAAACAAATGTATTTGGAATGCCTAAGCCCTCTTCAATAATAGAAACATTTTTATTCGTGTCTACCTTATATAGTTTTCCAATGTTATCTTTAATGGGTATTCCATTTCCATCTTGATCAAAATTATTTTGCATAGTGCCAAACCAAAACCGACCATATGCATCAGAACCACCATCATTAGAACGTGTCAATAGTTGTTGATCTTCAATACTAACTATACTCTCAAAATTTTTGTTAGAAGTATTAAATAACTTTAAGCCATTATTTGTAGCTAATATTAATTCATCCTCAGATTTAATTGATGTGGCAGTAACGATCTCAGGTAGTTCAAAAACTTCTTTTTTATTAGAACTTAATTCTAATTTATATAATTTAGATACATTACCAATATCTAACCAATATAAGTTATTATTTATTGAAGAATAAGTAATACCTTCACCAAGAGAATTGTTACAATCATCTAACAATTCCACTTTATTCATTAAATTATCGACTCCTATAGATAATGTGCTTTATCTTTTATACGTGCCATTACCTCTTTTGTTGCCTCTTCAGAACCATCATGAAAAGTTCCCATCAATTTATCTAAAAAACTTGTGTTACCACCAGAGTAATTACACTCAAAATATTTATGATGAATATAGTGCATATAATCTCCTGTAGGAATAGTAACACCGTTTTTAAAAGTCATTTTTTCATAACCTGTATGACCAGGTGTTGGTGCTAAACCAGCATGAAATACGTGATACATTGCTACGAGTGGATGTGAGGGGATAATCCAATGAATAAGGATACCTGAAAAATACAGTATATGTTCAATTGGATGCATAGACATGCCAGACCATGCTCCAGTATTAGTATTACGATGATGCACCTTATGTGCAATTCTGTAAAGAGGTGCCCAATGTAATAATCTATGTGTTAAGTAAAAATGTGCATCTCTTATAAAAGGAACAAGAAAAAATAAAAAACAACAATAAATAGGATATATTTCCCAACTTACATAAGGAATAATTTGATTAGCAAATGCCCAAAAAGTAATTACTTCATATGCTGTCCATAAGGGAATAGCACTGCAAAAAGTGTAAAATAAATTATCTTTTGTTTGATTATTAAATAAAAAAGTTGGGTTATTTTCTTCTAATGGCCTTGGATTATATTTAAATGAGGTGCCTTGGTTCTTTAATCTCATATGAAAAATTCCTGTCCAGACAAGTATAATTGCGGCATTTCTAAAAAAAATGAATGCTATCCAACCAATTTCAAATGTCTTCATTGTTTCTAATGAAGGAGTAAGGAATAAATAAGTAAGAACAGTTATTAGTCCAAAAACAAACGTCCATGGAAAAAAAATCCCTGGAAATTTAAAAAAATATTTTATGAGCTTAATTGGATTAAAGAAAATTGATTTAGGAGGATTAATAGCTATAGTTCCAAAAGGTTTCCAATGACCTCTTTTATCTCTAGTACCAAAATTTTCATCATTTAAATTGTATTCACTCATTCTACCCTCTTTTCTCAAGATTATTCAAAAATATATCTAATTCATTTTCATTAATTTCAACAATATTTTTTTTATCTGGAAAACTACCTGAATGAACATCATTATAAAACTCTTGAAAAGCGTTCTCTCTTTCACGTTGTAATCTCTCAAATTCTTGTTGAAAATCTCTATATTTTTTTGCATGTCGAGGAATACGACCTTTGGTTGTTCCTAATATGTCACACCCAAATACATATTCAACATCACATCCAGGGCCGCTACCCATAGACATTACAGTAGGGTTAACTTTTTTAGAAATCGCTTCTGCAATTTTATAAGGAACACATTCCATTTCAATTGCAACACCGCCAGCATCCTGAATTTTTAAACATTGATCATAAACCCACATTGCTTCTGATGCAGTTTTTCCAACAGCCACAAATCCTCCAGTCCAAGTTCTTTTTGGGGGAACTAAGCCAACATGACCCAAACATGGAATTCCTTCTTTATACAACTCTTTGATTAAATCGAACCTTGTATTACAATAAAGCATATCAAAACCATGTTCTAATATTTTGAAAGAAAACTTTTTTGCTTCATCAAATGTAGGTATAAGACTGTCAGGAGCTCCACAGTGCATAAAAGCCGTAGGTGCGGCCTCTCTCATTTTTACTAACTCATCAAACTGGGGATGATGATCATCATTTTTATATTCTCCAGCGAGACCTGTTGCTAACATTTCAAACCCAACTTTATCTGCGGCCAAAGCCTCTTCTATATTCTTAACAAGAATGCAAACTAATTTTTTTTTACCTTTAAAATTTTGTAAATCTTTAACAGTTATTTTTTTTTGCATATCTAATTTGTAGTCGGTACTTCAACATCAATAAAATAATTTTTATCTTTTGCCTGTTTAAAGATAGCTGGAATTATATCTTTATAAGCATCTATAACTCCTTTTTTTGGATTAGGCATTTGCTTTTTAATTACTTTGTGAAATTTTTTTAAATTATGACATGGAATTTTTGGAAAGATATGATGCTCAATATGATATTCCATATTTGAATATAAAAAACTAAAAAAAGGATTCAAAATAACTGTACGTGTGCTTTTTCGATGATCTTTTACATTGTCTGCCAAACCTGCGTGTTGTGTCATCCCACATATCATTAATATTGTATTCCCATAGAAAGGCGGTAAAATAATCATAATAACTGGAAGCCAAGAATTTAAATAAAAAGAAATTGCGATAATTGTCAGCCACAATAAAAGATAAACACGTGACATGTTAACAACTTTTTTAATCTCATTTTTAGGAACAGTGATTTTTGCTACATTAGAAATCATACCTAAGGCATGTTTGATGATTTCAAAATGTGTAAAATGTCTAACTTTTTGAATATTAATAATAGGCCCTAAAGGTAAAAAATTTAATAAAAATCTTATTGGTTCAGTTGGTCGAGGACTATTATTTTCATAATCATAAACCTCTTCATGAGTGAAAATTGTATAAGTATGATGATGAAAATGACTCCACTTCCATCTTACCGACTCAAAACCACCTAAGAAAGATGTAATTTCATATATTAGTTTATTTAACTTTCTTGATTTAAAGTAAGTCTCATGATTAGTTTCGTGTTGAATGCTAATAATTTTGCAATAAAAAATATTTCCATAAAGTAAAATTGATGGAATAAATAACCAGGACCCCCATGTTATTATTGACAGATATCCAGATGCTACAAGAGCTAACAGAAATAAAAATATATCAATCGTACCTTTTGCATCAGAGCGTTTAGATAACTCTTTTAATGTTTTTTTATCTACCTCGGGTTTATACCACGTATTTAAATTAACATCACCAGCAAACATGATTTATTAATATTTTTCAACTAAGTTTAAAAAATTTTCAAATTCTTTATCATCAATTCCAACAGTAATTTTTGGATCATCAAATTTTTTATTAATGGTATCATCATGAAACTCTTTAAAGGCATTTACCCGTTCTTCTTGTAACTTTGCAAATTCTTTTTTAAAATCTCTATAGATTCTTGCATGTCTAGGAGTATGACCTTCAGTATATCCAAGCACATCGTTAGCAAATAAATACTGCCCATCACAGCCTGATCCACTTCCCATAGACAAAGTCATGATATCAACTTTTTTTGTTATAACTTCCGCTACTTTTGGCGGAACAACTTCTAACTCAACACCAATAGCACCAGCTTCTTGTAATTCAATTGTATTTTGCAAAACTTTTATTGCAGTATCAGCAGTTTTACCTTGTGCTTTAAATCCACCTATCCAGGTAGCAATTCCTGGAACTAAACCAACATGACTGTTAATGGGAACAAACTCATCTCTTAAAGCTCTGATCCATTTGTAACTCCATTTTCCTCCATAAATAACATCAGCGCCAATATCTAAATACTTATGAGATAACTTCATAGCTTCATACTCAGAAGCAACTCTGACGGCTCCTCCAGATTGCATAAAACATGTTGGTGCAGCTGCACGAATTCTTTTTAATTCATCAAATGAATTATAAATACCAAATTGTGGAGCATCGTGAGAAGTACAAATCATATCAATACCTGCTTCTTCCGCTGCTGCTGCTTCATCAGCATTATGTACAAACATGACACTCAGCTGTCGTTTACCCTTACACTGTAAATAATCTTTAACTGTTAATTTTTTTCTACTCATAAATATCTCCTAAATATTAGGATATATTAATGTAAACTAGATCATTTTCAACTTTAATTGGATAAGTTTTTATATCCTCACAAGCGGGTGGGCTAACTGCTTCACCAGTCTTGATATTAAAAATACCTTGATGCATTGGGCATTCGATCTCATCATCCATCACCAATCCATCTTCCAAGTGAACAGCTTCATGTGTGCACATACCGTCAGTCGCATAATATCCATCTTCTATTCTATAAATACAAAAGGTTTTATCACCATGGTCAAATCTAATGAGATCTTCCATTTCTATGCTGTCTGCATTTGCAACTTCTATCCAATTATCTGTCATATCAAGTTATATAATCTTATTGATTTCAAAATAAATACAATAAGTCATTTTTTATTAATTTTTCATTAATTTATTTAATTTTGTGTTTTGATCTAGAAGAATTTTTTTATCTACAACAATATTCTTTTCTATAAGTTTAGAAGCAATTCTAATATCTCGACCAACTTTACCTATTAAACCTAAACCACATGCGCCTAGAATTTTATTATTTTTTATAAAAAAATGAATAATTCCATTTTCTAAAGTATTCCCTCTAATAATAACTTCATCATACTCATCGCAGTGTCCAGTTAATTGTAAATTAAGATTAAATTGATCACTCCACATCCAAGGAATTGATATATATTCTGTTTTTATTCCAGCAATATTTTTTCCAGCATTTATTCCGTGGTTTTGAGCATGCTGATAAGATTCAAGTCGCAATCTTGTATTAAAAAAAGGGTGATAAAAATTAGTTACATCTCCTGCTGCAAAAACATTTTCAATTGATGTTTGGCAATACTCATCGGTTAAAATACCATTATCCAGTTTGAGATCTGTATTGTTAAACAAGCTTATACTTGGCATAGATCCAATACCAGCAATTATAATTTCTGCTTCAATTATGTTTTCGTTTTCAAGTATAATTTTAAAACCCTCATCAGTTTTTTGAATATTGTTAATTTTACTATCTACATATATTTTATTGCCATACTTTTCATGCTCAGCTTTAACCAAATTTGCGATAGGAGCTGGAATTATTCTGCCCATAATCTGATTTGATATTTCAATTACACTTACTTCTTTATTAAGTTGATTAAGAGAAGACGCAATTTCTAAACCAATAAAACCTCCTCCAATAATAGCTATTTTATTTACCTTTAAAGCTTTATCTTTAATTTTAACTGCCTCATCAAGATTTCTTAAATAATATATATCATTATCAATTTGACTATTTACCTCTAACTTTCTATTTGTTGAACCTGTAGTGATCAAAAGTTTATCATATAAAAAATCATCATTATAAGATGTTAATATATTATTTTTAAAATCAACTTTTGTTATTTTTTTATTTACAAAAGAAATTTTCTTATCTTCAAAAAATTGTTTATTAAAAAATAAAATTTCATCTTCTTTTTTTTTATTAATAAGAAAATCTTTTGATAAAGGTGGCCTTTCATAAGGAAGATAATTTTCGTCACCATATAAAGTAATTGATGACTCATCATCGAGTTTTCTTATTTCCATTGCAGCATAAATTGCAGCTTGACCAGCTCCAATAATTGAAATTTTATTAGAATTCATAAATATTTATTATAATTAATTAATTTTGATAATCAATTAGTCAAAAAAAAACGAAACTTTAACAAGTAGATAAATCTTTAACTTGGCATAGCCAAAGGAATTTTATAATTTGGATCTTTGGCTTGCTTAATTAGTGCTGGAATTATTTCCTTATAAGCGCCCCACAAACCTTTTCTTGCTGTTGGCATTTGGTCTTTTATTAATGCATGCAATTTTTTTAAATTATATGAAGGAACTTGTGGAAACATATGATGCTCAACATGATACTCCATATGCCAATATAAAAAACTTAGAATAGGATTTAAATAAACTGTTCTAGTAGTAAATCTATGATCTTTCATATCTTCTCGTAAACCTGCATGTTGAGTAAGTCCCATTAACATAACTAATGTTTTTCCATAAAAATTTGGAAGAACTATAAATAAAACTGGCAACCAAGATTGAAAATAAATTGAGCACAATATTGTAATAACCCAAATAAGAACATGACTTCTCGCAGACCAGCGACATTTTGATCTTTCATTTTCAGGAATACAAACTTTCATTACTTCAGTTGTTACACCAAAAGCATGTTTGATTGTTTCCCATTGAAGAGAATTTTTAAAAAAAACAAAACCTGAAAATGGAATATAATGAGTAAAGAAAATTAGAAGGTCAGTAGGTTTTTTAACATGAATTTCAAAATCAACCGGATCATTAAAGATAGTGTAAGTATGATGATGGAAATGTGAATAACGCCATCTAATTGGCTCAAAATTATCCATAAAACTTGCTATATAGTAAAAAAAATCATTCCAAAATTTTGATTTGAAAGCAGTTCTATGGCCTGTCTCATGCCATATGGCATCACTACACCCCCAAATATTTCCGTAAATTATAAAAAATAATAAAGACCTCCAAGTCCCCCATGTAGCAAA
>JAQBWI010000021.1 GCA_027625355.1 Pseudomonadota bacterium | reverse complement strand
TATAAAATTATGGAAGGGAAATGATAATATTATTACTTTTTTAAATATTATAAAAAAAAATAAAATTTCTCATGGAATTTATAGAAAAAATGCAAAATATAATTATTCTTTTTTAAACAAAAATAAGTATGTTGTTCAAAATAAAATATTAAACAAAGTTGTTGATACTTCGGGTGCTGGTGACGGTTATAATGCTGCATATCTTAATAATTTTATACAAACTAATGATCCAAAAAAAGCCTTAAAAGCTGCAAGCAAAATTGGTGCAAAAATAATAATGAAAAAAGGAGCCATAGTAGATGTTAAATAAAATAACAGAACTTGATTTAAAAATACAAAAAATTCTACCGGTATTTAATACAAGCGATATATCATCAGACATTAAAAGGTTAGAAAGATTTTTATTAAAAAATACTCATGTTAAAATTATCGAAATAACTTTAAGGCAAAAAAATTCTCTAAATATAGCTATTGAATTAAAAAATAAATTTACAGAGCTTAACTTTGGATTAGGCTCTATATTATCTAAAGAAGATTACAAAATAGGTGTTGATGCTGGGTTTAAGTTTTTTGTTTCTCCTGGAATAATCAAAGATCTAGTTAAAGATAGAGCAAAAGATTATATTCCAGGGGGTGAAACAATTAGTGAATTTATTTATTTGTTAGATAATGGTTATAAAATTATAAAATTTTTCCCTTCTAATTTATTAGGTGGTGAAAAGAAACTAATTGCAATAGAAAACATTTTACAAGAAGCATTATTTATTCCTACTGGAGGAGTAAATATAGAGAATTATAAGGATTATTTAAGCTTGAAAAATGTCTTGTGTGTGGGGATGTCAAAATTTGATTAAAGTGTTTATTTTTTTCTATTTTGAATAAATAAATACAACTAATTAATTTTTGAAGAGGCGCTTTTTGTAAATAAGCTAGGTACGAATGAATGTATTAAGGCTTTAAATGATGCAATAAATAATTGAAGAGATATACTTAAAGCAGCCGTCATGTGTTGAAAATAAGTTTCTTTAGCATCGCTTAAATGATTCTTAGAATGTTTAATCATTAATTTGTTTTAGTCATAGTACATAAAATCTCAAATGCGATTGTTGCTGCAACAAGTGATGTCATATTATTTATATCAAATGGAGGGGAGACTTCTACTACATCAGCACCTATAAAATTTAAGCTATTTACGTGTCTAATTATTAACTGTGCTTCACGAACATTAATCCCCCCGACTTCAGGAGTTCCTGTTCCTGGAGCAAAAGTTGGGTCAATACCATCTATATCAAAGGTAAAGTAAGTTGGCGTATCCTCTAAGACATCTTTAATTATTTTTATAGTTTCTTTCATTCCAATTTCATAAAATTTATCTGTCGATATAATTGTTATCCCTTGATCAATAGCCCATTTTAGATCATTAGGATCATATAGTCCTCCGCGTAAACCTAAAATTACATATTTTTTTGGATCGATAAGACCTTCCTCAATTGCTCTTCTAAAAGGTGTGCCATGAGTATATTTAAAACCCCCAAAATAAGTGTCCCAAGTATCAGAATGGGAATCAAACTGGAGCATTCCTACCGTCTTATCTTTAGTTAATGCTCTAAGTATTGGTAAGGAAACTAAATGATCACCACCAATAGAAAGAGGAATAGTTTTTGACTCAACAATTTTATTGTAAAAGTTAGTGACTTTATTAAGTGAGTCTTGAAGATCAACTGGATTTATAGGGCAATCACCAATGTCTGCTATTTGAAATTTATCATAAGGGCTTTTAAGAGAAGATGGATGGTAAGTTCTTACAAGCGAAGAAGCGTTACGAATTTCCCTTGGACCATGTCTTGCCCCTGGTCTATTAGTAGTCCCTCCATCCCATGGAATACCACAAACACAATAATCTAATTTGTTGAGATCTTTTATAACTGGCAGCCGAAAAAAAGTTGCTATTTCTGCAAAGCGCGGAGTGGTTTGACTGGGTAAAGGTTTTATTTTAGTCATAATTAGTTGTTATGATATAAAGATTAAATTATTACAATAAAAATAATGAGTGATAATCCAAATACATCTATCCTAGACAATTGAGCTGATATGGATACGCTTAAAAACAAAAATTTTCCTAATATTTCGCTGCCGAACCAGGATGGTAACTTACTCAATCTTCATAGACTAGATACTTTTAGGATGGTTTTGTATTTTTACCCAATGACTGGAAGGCCTGACAGACCCCTTCCAGATAATTGGAATAATATTCCTGGTGCTAAAGGATGCACCATTCAAACTTGTTCATTTAGAGATAATTATGATGAGATTATAAGTTTAAACGCAGTTCCCATTGGTATTTCTTCTCAAAGCGTTGATTATAATAAAGAAATGACTAGTCGGTTAAAAGTACCTTATGATGTCTTGAGTGACGAAAAATTAGAATTAAGTAATGAATTAAACATTCCAACGTTTGTGGCAGATTCAAAAATTTTTATAAGGCGCATAACATTAATTGTTGAGAAAAAAATTATTAAAAAAGTTTTTTATCCTATAAATGATATAAGTAAGCATATAGAGGAGGGATTGATATGGTTAAAAGAAAATTAAAATATATAATTACTATATTTTTTTTTATTTCTTCATTTGCATTTGCTAATCCCAATGTTGATCAGTGGATGGAGTCAGATAAGAGTTATAAAGATTTAATAAATGAAGGATTTGAAGTTAAAAGCTATGCCATGAATACAATTGAAACTGCTAATGGATTATATATTCTTTTATTTGTAACAGTCTTACAAAAAGAAAAAAAACTATATGAATGTCAAGAATACCAAACTATTGATAAAACAATTGAAACACTTGACATGACATTAGTTTGTAAAGAATTAGTTCAGCCTTATGAAAGAGGTTTAGGAACTTAAGCTTTATAGTATTCTAAAAAAAACCACTGAAGTGCAACTAAAGTTAAGCCATTCATTATTTTCTTTTCTTTTAGCATTTGTCTAACTTCATCAATTTTGAGAGACTTTACAAGTATATCTTCATTTTCCTTCTCAAGACCTTTAATTCTCTCTCCATCAAATGCCTGTATTTCACCTAAATATAAGTGGTAATATGATTCAGATGACCCAGGAGCAGGAAAATAAGATTGAATTGGGTGTATTTTCTTTACTTCACAACCTGTTTCTTCAAAACATTCTCTTATGGCAGTTTGCTCTGGATTTTCACCTTCATCAATAATACCCGCCACTATTTCTAATAAGTAATTTTCATCATATTTTGATAAAGCACCTGCTCTAAATTGCTGAATAAGCATTATTTCTTTTTTAATTGGATCATAAGGTAATAAAGTAGAAACATGAGCACCACTAAATATTTCTCTTTCTACATTACCCGTCCACTCACCATTATGTTTTTCATGAATAAATTCATATTTATTAAGAGAAAAAAAACCTGAATAAAGATTTTTTTTATTAATAATTTTATATTTTAGCTTCATTAGTTTGATAAAATTTATTTAGTGTATATATTTAAATTATGATTCAAAAAGCTTTATTTGGTGCTGGGTGTTTCTGGGGTGTAGAAGAGTACTTCAGAACAATAAATGGTGTAACAAAAACAGAAGTTGGATACTCTGGTGGCCATACTAAAAATCCTACTTACGAAAGTGTCTGTTATGAGAATACAGATCATGCTGAAGTCTTACTAGTAGAATTTGATGAAGACTTAATCTCTTATGAGCTTTTAGTTGATGAGTTTTGGAAATGTCATGATCCTACTACTTTAGATAGACAAGGCCCTGATGTAGGTCGTCAATACCGATCTGTTATTTATTATTATGATGAGATACAAAAAGATATCGCGAATAATTCTAAAGAAAAACATCAAGAAAGTTTTCAAAACAATATTGTTACTGAAATCTCTCCTGCAAATGTTTTTTATAAAGCTGAAGAATACCATCAAAAATACATCCTAAAAGGTAATAGCTGCGCAATTTAGTATCAGTTGATATTTATTCTGACACTATTTGTCCTTGGTGTTACATTGGTTTTAATCAATTAAATCAAGCATTAGAAAATTTTAATAATTATAACTTTGAAATTGTGTGGAGACCTTTTCAATTAAATCCTGAGATGCCACCAGATGGCATGGATAGACAGCAATACTTAACATTTAAATTTGGAAATGAAGATAATGCTCGGTCTGTTTATCAACGTATTGAAGATGAGGGAAAAAAAAATAAAATATATTTTCAATTTAATAAAATTACAAAGACACCCAATTCTTTTTTTTCTCATAAGCTTTTAGCATATGCTCATAATAAAAAAAAACAAACTGAAGTTTTGGAGTTATTGTTTTACAAATATTTTATTGAAGGTGAAGATATTGGTATTTTAAATGTATTGATTCAGGTATCGAAAGATGCAGATATTTATGATGAACATATTGAAAAATATATTATTTCGAAAAAAGATAATGACAGTTTATTAAATGAAGAAAAAAAAGCTAAAAATATTGGCATAAATAGTGTTCCATGTTTTATCTTTAATAAAGAAATAGTAGTTAGTGGAGCTCAGCCAAAGAAAAATTTTATTCAAATAATCGATTCATTAAATAATAATGTCTAACGATTTTTATATAGCTTTTTTAACAGGTTGGTTTGTGTTAATAATTTTTTGGTCTACTATTATAATCTTTGTATACATACGTAAGCCACCAAATGCTAAGCTAACAAAGAAAGTTTTTTTAGTTTCTTATGGGATTTTTTTAATGATGTTAATACTAATTTTTTGTTTAACTATGCCGATTCGTTTTTTTAATTTTTGAAATTTTGTATACCGACTATATGTAGTAGTTAAGTCCGATTAAAATACTAACATATTGGGATATATACATTTTTTTATAATTATCCTTGAATACTAGTTTTTTCGTACATATAAAATACCTCGTAATAAAGAATTTCAACTGAGTTTGTATCGTGAAGGAAAAAATAAATGTCTATAATTAAGAACTATTTGAAACAAAATAAAGTGAATCATACCTTTAGCAATTGCCAATGGCCAATTGGCGATCCCCAAGAGAAAGATTTCCATTTTTGTGAAGCAGAGACTCTTACCGGTAAGCCTTATTGTAAAGAACATTGTGATGTTGCTTATATTGATGAGAGAGAGCTAAAAAAAGAAAAAGAAGCCCAAAAAAATCGCAGAATTGCTGCTTAGTATTTTTACCAAATAATTTTAATAAAAAGGTTACAATTTATTGTAGCCTTTTTCATTTTATTGACAATTTTTTTTATTTTCTTAAAATATTTTAAAAATAACTATGCTTTATACTGTTCTCAGAAAAGTTACTTTTGATGGCAAAATAATAATCATTGATAGTAGTAACAACATACGTGAGTTTGGAAAAGGTGATAGATTAGTTAAGATCAAATTAAAAAATAAATCTATAGAAAAAAAACTATTTCGAAACCCAGCTCTTCATTTAGGTGAAGGATATATGAATGAAGAAATTCTTATTCAAAAAGGAACAATTGAAGAATTAATTGATATATTAACAGCATGCTATGATGATTTTATTCGCAACAACTCAATATACAGATTTTATGAAAACTTTTCTGGTTACGTAAAGGTTTTTCAGCAACTAAATGAATCTGTAAAATCAAAACAAAATGTTGCGCATCATTATGACCTTAAAGAAGATTTATATAAATTATTTTTAGACAAAGATATGCAATATTCGTGTGCTTATTTTCACAATGAAAATATAAGTTTAGATCAGGCACAAATAGATAAGAAAAAACATATTATAAATAAACTCCAAATAAAAGAAAATATGACTGTATTAGATATAGGTTGTGGATGGGGTGGCACGGCTTTGGAAATTGCAAAACAGACGGGAGCAAAGGTAAAAGGTATTACGCTTTCAGAAAATCAATTTGCAACAGCTTCTAGAAGGGCGCAGGAGGAAGGAATATCAGATAAAGTATCCTTTCAAATTCAAGATTATCGAGATGAAAAATTAAAATACGACCGTATAGTTTCTGTGGGCATGTTTGAGCACGTAGGAATTAAATACTTTAAAACATACTTAAAAAAAACTTATGATTTATTAAAAGATAATGGAGTATTTCTTTTACATACGATTGGTCAAAGAGGTATTCCAACAGCGACTAGCCCATGGATTAGAAAGTATATTTTTCCAGGAGGATATATTCCCTCTTTATCTGACATCATCATTGAGGCTCAAAAATTAAATATTAACATTACAGATGTAGAAATCTTAAGACTGCATTATGCTCATACCCTTTCTCACTGGTATAAAAATATTCAAAAGCATAAAGAGGAAATAGTTAGAATGTTTGATCATCGTTTTTATCGTATGTGGGAATTTTACCTATTGGCTAGCAAATATTCTTTCGTAAATATGGGGAACATTGTTTTTCAGATTCAAATTGCTAAAAATATTAACAATTTACCTCTTACAAGAAATTATATGTATAATTGATTAATATAAATGTATAAAATTCTCATTAAAAACATATAGTTTATCTAGATATTTATGCAGCAAAGTTTAAATCAATATTTGTTAAGAGTTGGAATATTTCTTGGACTACTATTTGTTGTTGTCGTTTTACTTTACCCAGCTTTGCAAAATGCTTTTTTATCGAACATATTTATTAATCTAATTATTTTAGCAGGTTTAGCTATTGGGATAATATTTAATTTAATAAGACTTGTAGGTCTAAACATAGATTACATAGCTTTAGCAAATTTTGAAATAAATAAATCTCCAAAATCTTTTCTTAATAATAACGGTAATTTAAAAAATATTTCTGCTGATCTAAAGCAAATAGATGGTAGGTTTGTTTTTAAGAGCTCAGTTATAAATAGATTAATAGAAAATACAGATATGTCCTTATCAAGCGTAAGAGAGACATCAAGATATTTAGTTGGGCTGTTAGTATTTTTAGGCTTGCTTGGCACTTTCTGGGGTTTATTAAAAACTATAGGCTCAGTTGGTAATGTTATCAGCGGTCTTGGAATTGATGATACAAATGTTGCAGGTTTTTTTAATTCTTTAAAAGATGGTTTAAATGCTCCCTTACAAGGAATGAGTATAGCATTTAGTAGTTCATTGCTAGGTTTGGCAGGTTCATTAATCCTTGGTTTTATGGATATAAACCTCGGTCAAGCTCAAAACAAGTTTAGTTTATTTTTTGAAAAAACATTAGAAAATAATTCTATTCCTGATTTACTTAACTCGTCTACATCTGATAACTTAAGTCAACAGGCTCTACAAAAAATTTATGATAATCTAGATAGCGTAGTTTATTCCTTGAAGCAAACCTCAGAAAATCAGAATGAGATTAATAGTAATTTATCAAAATTAAATGAGCAAATTAAAAATGTTAATAGTAATTCAGCAGGCATAGATGAAAAGCTATCAAATTTTCTATCAACTCAATTGAATACTCAGTCAAGTATTTTGCAATTAATAAATAAAATTAATGAACATGGCTTTTTAGATGATTCAACAAAAAAAATATTTGCAGATTTGAATCAAAGCATTCAAGAACTAAAAGCTAAAAATAAAAAATAATAATGGCACCAAGGTCTTTAAGAAATAGACTTGGTGAATCTACCAATATTTGGCCAGGATTTGTTGATGTATTAGCCACATTACTTATAGTTATCATCTTTGTATTAATGATATTTACAGTTTCACAGATTTATTTAAGTGATGCTATTTCAGGAAGAGATAAAGCATTACAAGAATTAAGAATACAAATAAGCGAACTATCAAAAATTCTTCAATCTGAAGTTACTGAAAAGGAGCTGGCTCTTGATACTTTATCTGAAACTGAGTCGTTGCTTAGTGGAGTTCAGTCAGATTTAATACAACAAGAGTTAATTACGAAAGATCTCCAAACAGATCTTGCAAAGAAAAGTTCAGAAATATTTGTCCAAGAACAAAATATTCTCGCTCTATCTGGACAAATCACAGAGCTTTTAAGTGAGTTGAGAATTGTGGCAAAGGCTTTAGAAGTTTATGAAGGATTAGATAGTGCTATTTTAGATACAGAGGGGCTTGGTGAAAAAATTAATAAAGCTTTAGCTGCTCGTATAGATCAACTTAAGACACTTAATGCGAAGCTAGATCAAACAAATAATAAGCTTGCAATAAGTCAAACAAATTTAAATGAGAAAATCAATGAATTAAACACTACAAATGAAAATTTAAATGAACTTAATAGCCAACTTGATGCAACTAATAAAAAACTAGAAATAAGCGAGAAGAAGTTAAATCAAAAAATTAATGAATTAAATATCAAAAATGAAAACTTGATGGCTATCAATAAAAGCCTAGGTTTGGAAGATGGTGGTATTACTGAGCAACTTCAAGCGATTAAAAATAAGAATCAAGAACTTTTAGATTTAAATCAAGACTTATTAATTGCACAAAAAGAAACTCAAGAAACTCTTAATTTATTAGAGCAAACTAATTTAGAGTTATCATTAAGAGATGAAGAATTACAAAATCAAATTACCCAATATCAAAATTTAATGAATGATTTGTTAGAAATTAATGATAGCCTTGGCTTGAAAGATGCTACTCTTCAAGAGCAGTTAGAGGCTATAAGATCGAAAAATCAAGCATTAGCTGAATTGAATCAAAATTTAATAAATAAAGATAATACAATTTTTGATTTAAGAGGCAAAATTATTGAGTTAAATAATGTTTTATCAATTTCAGATAAACAAAGAATAGATCAGGAATTAGAAATTGCTTTACTTAGAAAAAATATACAAAATATTGAAGAAATTAGAATTTCAGAAAAAGAGATTTCTTCTGATAAAATAGAAGAAATGGAAATTCAGTCTTCTCAAACATTTGAACAAATAGCAATATTATCAGATGAAATTGAAAATTTAAAAAATGAAATTGAAACATTAAATCTAGCTCTAGAAGCTAGTGAAGAAGAAGCAATGACAAAAAATCTTGAAATTGAAATACTAGGAGAAAGATTAAATAAAGCGCTGACATCTAAAATTTTTGAATTACAAAAATATCGATCTGAATTTTTTGGTAAATTACAAAATTTATTAGGAGATAGAGATGATATTAAAATAGTTGGTGACAGATTTATTTTTGAGTCTGAACTTTTGTTTGACTCTTCTTCTGCAAACCTTCAAGAAAATGGTAAAGAGAAATTAAAAGAAATCGCAATGACGTTAATGGAGACAACTAAACAAATACCAACTGATATTGATTGGATTATTCAAGTTGAGGGTCACACAGATAAAAGGCCAATTAATACCGCACAATTTCCTTCAAATTGGGAATTATCAACAGCAAGAGCTAATTCTGTTTTAAAGTTATTACTTGAGATTGGTTTTTCACCAAAAAGACTTGCCGCAGCGGGTTATGGAGAGTTTTACCCTATTAGTGAAGGAGAAACTAAAGAAGACTATCAACAAAATAGAAGAATTGAATTAAAACTAACATCCCGTTAGGTGCCTTAAATAAAACATAAAGTTTCCTTATTTCTATATATCCATGAAATTACTTCTAGTTTCCTTTGTGTTGTTTTTTTCTAATTTTGCATTTGCAGGTTGTGATGATCAACCTTCTAATGAAGTAGATTGGACAAATTGTAATTTTGTAGAAAACCTTGATTTGATTGGTGTTGGTTTAGCAAATGCTAAAATGTCTGGTGTTAATTTATCTCTAGCTAATTTAGAAAAATCGCAATTAAATAATTCTGAACTTTCTGTTGGAAACTTTATATTTGCTAATTTTAGTAATTCAAATTTATATGCCTCAAATTTACAAGGCGCTAATTGTAATAATGCTAATTTTGAAAATGCAAATCTTGCTAAAGTGAATTTTGAAGGAGCAAACCTTTTTACAGCATCATTTAAAGGAGCTAATTTGTATGAAGCTAATCTTTTAGGAGCTAATATTTCAGGGGCAGTTTTTGATGAAGCAAATTTATCTAGTGCTATCTGGGTAGATGGGAAAAAGTGTGCTTTAGGCTCAATTGGTATTTGCAACTAACAACAAATTTATTCAATAAGTTTATTTTGTATTTTACTTTTTAGTTAATTTAATTCACAGATTTAATATCTATGAATTCAAATAGTTATTTTAATGCTTTTTTATTAGTTTTTCTTGCAGGTTTATTTTGGAGTTTTGGGGCTGTAACCGTAAGATATATGGTGGATGCAAATAATTTTGTTTTTCAGTATTTATTTTATAGAGGAATATCTATCGCAATTATTTTATTAATTTACTTATTTATAAAAGAAGGTTTAGTATTTTACAAAAATTTTTTTCGAATTGGAATTTCTGGAGTTCTTGGTGGAATATTTTTAGCTACAGCTTTTACCGGTTTTATTTTTTCTATTACAATGACAACTGCAGCAGTTACCTTATTCATGCTAGCAGCAATGCCCTTTATCGCTGCTATAGCTGGATATTTTATTTTAGGAGAAACACTTCGAAGAACAACATTATTTTCTATGGTCGTTGCTTTTTTTGGAGTTTGTATAATGATTCTTAATGATAGCATTTCAGGAAGTGCTCTTGGAGCTATAATTGGTTTTATTTCTGCTACAGGTTTTGCTCTATATTCAGTGACTATAAGATGGAAACCTGAGACTCCTAAATTTACGACTGTTGTTTTAGCTGGTTTATTTTGTGCATTATTTTCATTTTGTGTTTTAGGTTTTTCATTTAAGCCTTTTAATTCAATGCCACCAATAAACAGTTATTTAAGTTTATTACATGGTCTCATAGTTGCATCTGGGTTGATTTTATACACCTTAGGAGCAAAACATTTACCTTCTGCTGAATTAACATTATTATCATTAATGGAAGTTGTCGGTGGAGTTATTTGGGTATGGTTGCCAATATTTGGTATAAATGAAGTTCCAAGTTTTACTGTTATTCTTGGTGGAATAATAATTACGTCTTCAGTTATATTTCATGGCATTGGAGCCAGAAAAAAAAGAGAACCAGTTTTACCTTAATTATTTACTTGAAGCTGGGTAGAATTTTTTCTTGGTAAACTTAAATTAGACCATACTTTATCAAGGCACTTAACCATATTTTCAATATGCTCTTTTCTGTGTTTAGGGGTTACAGTAATTCTTAATCTTTCAAGACCTTTCGGTACTGTTGGATAGAAAATAGGCTGAGCATAGATGCCATGGTCTTCAATTAATTTCTCTGAAACTTTTTTACAAAGAAAAGGGTCGTTGATCATAACAGCAATAATATGACTATTAGTATCGATACAGGGAATAGCTATTGACTCTAATAACTGCCTCATTGTAGATGCGTTGTCATGAATCTTTATTCTTAACTGCTCTGCTAAGGATACTATTTCAATCGCTTTATTAGCACCTGCAGCTATGGAAGGGCAAATAGAGGTTGTAAAAATAAAGCCAGGAGAAAAGCTACGAATATAGTCAATTATTTCATTACTAGCAGCAATATACCCACCCATTTGTCCAAAGGCTTTTGCTAATGTGCCATTTATGATATCAATATCTTGATCAACTTTCATCTCTACTGCAATACCCTTACCTTTTTCTCCATATAAACCAACAGAGTGTACTTCATCTAAATATGTCATAGCATTATATTTTTTTGCAATCTCAACGATTTTTATTATTGGAGATCTGATACCCTCCATAGAATATAAGCTTTCAAAAACAATTAGTTTAGGATGATTAGGATTTGTGGTTTCTAAAAGGCTTTCAAGGTGATCAACATCATTATGCTGAAAAATATGGCATGAAGCACCACTATTTTTTATACCTTGAATTAGAGATGCGTGATTAAGTTCATCAGAAAAGATTTCGAGATTTTTTATTTTTTTACCAAGCGTCCATAATGTAGATTGATTAGCTGTATAAGCTGAAGAAAATAATAGGGCATTTTCTTTATTATGAAGATTTGCTAATTTTTTTTCCAATGAAGTGTGAAATGATGATGTTCCCGATATATTTCGTGTACCCCCAGAACCGGTACCAATTTCCAATAACGTTTTTACTGTTTCATTTACAACTTCTGGATGTTGACTCATGTTGAGATAATCATTAGAGCACCAAACCTCAACATCTCTTTCCTTGTTATTTTTAAATTCATCAGCTTTAGGAAATTTTTTTATTGGTCGATCAATTTCTCTAAAGCTCCTGTAGAGACCTTCATCTTTTAATTTTTTTAATTCTTTTTTAAAAAAAGCAGAATATTTCATAATGATTTAATTATAGCTAAATCTTAAAAAACCAAGATACTTATTTGATTAATTGTCACATCCATTTTAGTTAATCTTTGCCCCAAAAATTCATTCTATTCCAAACACCATATTTATCAGAATTCATGAATCTATGATAAAAACCTGCAATTAGATGAATTCCAAATACAACTATAAGAGCAATCATTGATTGATAATGAAACTGGACAAAAGTTGGATACATTTCAAAATTAGTTTCTATAAATTTTGGTATTGTTATTAAGCCAAGTAATTGAACATCAAAACCACCCGCTTGAGTCATCATTGTTCCTTGAAATGGTATCCATATTACTAAAGCATAAAGTAAAGAATGTATCACTCCAGAGGCATATCTGTGAAATTTTGGTAGAGTGGAGGTATCAGGTTTTGAATTAAAAAATTTCCACATAAGTCTCAATACTACAATCGTAAATATTATTGTCCCGATTATTTTATGAATGCCAATAAATGCAATTTTAGCAGGAGAAAACTCCATATTGTGTAGATTAAAACCTGTAAATATTTGCCATGTTAGTAATAAAGCCAGGAGCCAGTGGAATGTTTTTGCTATTAATCCCCAAGAATTTTCTGTTGCTTTGATACTTCTCATATTTATCTTTTTTTTTCGAAATTTATGTAAAAATAGATTTAATCAAGTTAAAATTTTTTACAAGAAGGCAATATTTACATACTACTCAATATTATTATCAATTAGTCTAATAGATTAGTGTTTAAAAAAGTTTATATACAACTATGGTTTTAAATAAAATAAATATACTTTCAAGAAAAAGTGATCTTGCTGTAATTCAAGCTCGAGAATTTGGACAAATTTTTTCATCTAAATTTCCATCTATAAAATTAAATTACATTACAAAAAGTACATCAGGGGATAG
>JAQBWI010000020.1 GCA_027625355.1 Pseudomonadota bacterium | reverse complement strand
AATAGGCGTTAAAGTAAATTTCTTAACTCCAGATGAAGTTAAAGAAATATGGCCTTTATGTAACACGGATGGATTAATTGGAGCAATTCAGCATCCAGAAGATGGCTATATACAGCCAGCTGATTTAACCCAAGCTTTGGCAAAAGGGGCTAGAGATAAAGGTGCTGAAATTTACAGAAATACAAATGTAACTGGCATTAATCAATTAGATAATGAAATGTGGGTTGTAGAAACTGACAAAGGCAATATTGAATGTGAACATGTAATTTCTTGTACTGGAAATTTTGCTAGACAAACAGGAAAGATGGTTGGATTGGACATTCCAGTTATACCTGTAGAGCATCAATACATAGTAACTGAGCCTCATCCTGAAATCGTAAAAAGAAAAGAGCAAGGTTTACCTGAAATGGGAGTTCTGCGTGACTCAGACAGTTCTTGGTATATGAGAGAGGAAAGAGGAGGGCTAATTCTTGGTCCGTATGAAAAAGGAGCACCAGCATGTTACATAGATGGCCCAAGTCAAAACTCAGAGTTTGAATTATTTCAAGAAGATATTGAGAGAATTGAACCTCATATAGAATCAGCAATCCATTGAGTTCCAGTGTTTGGTGAAGTGGGAGTAAAAAAAGTTTATAATGGAGCTATTTGTTATACCCCTGATGGAAGTCCTATCGTAGGACCAGCTTGGGGTTTAAAAAATTTCTGGATAAATGAAGGTCATAGTTTTGGAATTACAGCTGCTGGAGGTGCAGGTTGGCAATTAGCAGAATGGATAGTTGATGGAGAACCAACTATTGATATGCTTGGAGTTGATCCAAGACGTTTTGGTGATTATGCAACTCAATCATTTCTTATCGAAAAGAATGAGGAAGCTTATGCTAATGTTTTTACTATTCATTATCCTGATGAGGAAAGAGAAGCAGGAAGGCCATTAAGACAGGCCCCATGCTATGACAGACTTAAAGATCTTGGCGCTGTTTTTGGTCAAAAATTTGGTTGGGAAAGAGCCAATTGGTTTGCTCCAAAAGGTGTTGAACAAATTGATGATTGGTCATTTAGAAGATCTAATTGGTTTGATCATGTAGGCAACGAGTGTTTAAATGTTCAAAATAATGTTGGGATTCTTGATATGACCGCATTTGCTAAATGCAGAATATCTGGTCCAGGTGCAAAAGATTTTCTTGATAATCTCGTAGCAAATAAATTGCCTCAAAAAAATGGAAGAGTTAATTTATGTCATGCCTTAAATAGTAAAGGAGGTGTTCATTCAGAGTTCACAATAGCAAAAGAATCAGATGATTCTTTTTATTTAGTCTCAGCAGGAGCTTTCCAAAGACTTGATCATGATTGGATAAAAAAATGGATGCCAAATGATAGATCGGTCACTTTTGAAAATCTTACAAACAGTATAGGTGTTCTTGTTGTGGCTGGACCAAAATCAAGAGACTTACTTAATAAAATTTCTAATACTGATTTTTCTAACAAAGCATTTCCATGGCTATCTGCACAAAAAATAGATGTTGGTCTAGCTCCTTCTATTTCTATGAGAATGAATTTTGTAGGTGAACTTGGTTGGGAACTTCATCATCCAATTGAGTACCAAAACCATATATTTGATAGACTTATGGAAGCTGGTGAAGAGTTTGGAGTAAAGCCTTTTGGAATTAGAGCAATGGATAGTTTAAGAATAGAAAAGAGTTACAAATTAGTGGGTACAGAAATGTCTATTGAATATGCAGCTTATGAGTCCGGGCTAGATAGATTTGTGCATTTAAATAAAGGTAATTTTATTGGAAGAGATGCCCTCGTTAAGTGGCAACAAAAAGGTTTTGATAATAAAATGGTTACCTTGGAAGTTTTTGATATTAATGATGCTGATGCCTTAGGCAACAATGCAGTTTATAGTGATGGAAAAGTGATCGGACGTGCGACAGGAGGTAACTATGGATTTAGAGTGAAAAAATCACTTGCAATTGCTATGGTTAAACCTGAATTTAGCAAAATTGGAACAGAATTAGAAATGGATATTTTAGATAAAAAACATAAAGTTGTTGTTATAGAAGATAGTCCGTATGACCCTACCAATGAAAAAATCAGAGTTTAATATATGAAAATCTTAGTTACAGTAAAAAGAGTAATTGATTATAACGTACAGGTAAGAGTTAAGGCAGATAACTCTGGTGTTGAAAAAGAAAATGTAAAAATGTCAATGAATCCTCCTGATGAAAATGCAGTGGAAGAAGCTTTAAGAATTAAAGAAGCAGGAAAAGCTGATGAAATAATAATTTTATCAATTGGTGAAGAAAAGTGTCAAGAAACTATTCGTACAGCACTTGCTATGGGAGCTGATAGAGGAATATTAATTAAAGCCACTGATGATGTTGAACCTTTATCGGTATCAAAGTTAATTTCTAAAATTGTAGAAACTGAAAAACCAGGTTTAATATTAATGGGCAAACAGGCAATAGATGATGACTCTAATCAAACAGCTCAGATGACTAGCGCCCTATTAAATTGGCCCCAGGCAACATTTGCTTCAAAAATTGATATTGAAGAAAATACCGCAATAGTAACAAGAGAAATTGACGAAGGTCTTGAGAGAGTTAAAGTCAAGATGCCTTTTATTGCATCATGTGATTTAAGATTAAATGAACCAAGATATGCTTCTTTACCAAATATTATGAAGGCAAAAAAGAAACCAATTGATATTAAATCAGCTGAAGAGTTAGGAGTCGATATTAAGCCTAGAATAGAAAATATAAAAATATCTGAACCACCAACTAGGCAAAAAGGAGTGATGGTTGCGGATGTTGCTGAATTAGTTCAAAAATTAAAATATGAGGCAAAAGTTATATGAGTATCCTAATATTGGCAGAGCATAATAATTTAGAAGTTAAATCTTCAACATTAAACACAATCAGTGCAGCATCAAAAGTAGGCAGTGAAATTGATATTTTGGTTATAGGATCTGATATAGAAAATATTGCTAAAGAAATTGCAAACTATCAACATGTTTCAAAAGTTATTTCCTTAGATGATAAAAATTTTGAACATGCTATAGCTGAAAAAATTGACCCTGTAATTGTGTCTATTGCAGATAAGTATTCTCATATTTTTGCGCCTGCAACTACATTTGGAAAGAATGTTATGCCGAGAGTTGCAGTAAAGTTAGATGTTGCACAAATAAGTGATGTTATAAATATTGAGAGTGAAGATACTTTTATAAGACCTATTTATGCTGGAAATGCACTGGCTACTGTAAAATCAAATGATGATAAGAAAGTCATTACTGTAAGACCAACTTCATTTGATGTTGTTGCCAAAGACGGTGGTTCTGGAATTGTTGAATTTATAAATTTTGAGTCATCTGAAACATTCACAGAATTTCTTGATCGAGAAGAGTCTAAATCTGATAGACCGGAATTAAGCACCGCAAGAATTGTGGTTTCAGGAGGAAGAGGATTGCAAAGTGCTGAAAATTTTAAACTAATAAATAATATTGCTGATAAATTAAATGCAGCTATTGGTGCTTCTAGAGCTGCAGTAGATGCGGGATATGTAAGTAATGATTATCAGGTAGGTCAAACGGGTAAAGTTGTCGTTCCTGATCTTTATATTGCTGTTGGCATATCTGGAGCAATTCAACATCTTGCTGGTATGAAAGAAAGTAAGATTATTGTAGCCATTAACAAAGACGAAGAGGCACCTATATTTAATATTGCTGATTATGGTCTATGTGCTGATCTATTTGAAGCACTTCCTAAACTTTCTTCTGAATTAGACAAATTAAATTCAATTGAAAAATAAATAAATATTATTTTTAAATAAATAAAAAAGCTTTATTGTAAGTTATGGAAATTCAAAGAGAGTCAATGGAGTATGATGTTGTTATTGTTGGTGCTGGACCGGCTGGTTTATCTACTTCTATAAAATTAAAACAAATTAATCCTAAATTAAATATTTGTATTTTAGAAAAAGGATCAGAAGTCGGTGCTCATATTTTAAGTGGTAATGTTTTTGAAACAAGAGCATTAGATGAATTAATTCCTGATTGGAGAGAAAAAAATGCACCTGTAAAAACAAAAGTTAAAAAAGAAAAATTTTTATTTTTAGGAAAAAATAAGTCTCTTAGTTGGCCTACATGGTTACTTCCTAGTGTTCAAAAAAATCATAAGAATTATATTATTAGTTTAGCTAACTTATGTAGGTGGTTAGCTACACAAGCTGAAAATTTGGGAGTTGAAATTTTTCCTGGATTTGCTGCCTCTAAAATAATTTATGATGATGAAAATAATATTTTAGGTGTGCAAACAGGTGACATGGGAATTAATCAAAATGGAGACAATAAAGAAAGTTTTGAACCTGGTTTAAATATTTTAGCAAAAGTAAGTGTATTTTCTGAGGGTTGTAGAGGTCATTTAGGAAAAGAGGTTATTCGAAAGTACAAATTAGATGCTGATAAATCACCACAACAATACGGCATAGGTTTCAAAGAAATTTGGGAAATTCCTGAAAAAGAGCATGATGAGGGTTTAGTTATGCATACGGCTGGATGGCCTCTAGATAATTCTACCTATGGTGGAAGTTTTTGTTATCATGCTGAAAAAAATCAAGTTTTTATTGGTTATGTGATTGGTCTTGATTACCAAAATCCATACTTATCACCCTATGATGAATTCCAACGTTTTAAAACACATCCTGCAATTGCAAAAATACTAAAAGATGGACAAAGAATTTCTTATGGGGCAAGGGCATTAATTGAAGGGGGTTATCAAAGTCTACCAACAATGCACATGCCTGGCGCATTAATTATAGGTTGTGATGCTGGAACACTTAATATGCCTAAAATCAAAGGATCTCATACTGCTATGAAAAGTGGCATGATAGCAGCTGAAACAATTAATGAACACATTACTGAAAACAAACCACTTTCAGAATATGAAGATAAATTTAAAAAATCATGGATTCACAAAGAATTATATCAAGCACGTAATGTAAAACCAAGTTTTCAATGGAGCTTAATACCAGCAATAATTTTTACTGGTATTGATCAGATAATTTTTAGAGGATACTTACCTTTTACGCTAAAGCATTTTCATGCTGATCATGAAAGTTTAATACCTGTACATAAAGCAAAAAAAATTGATTATCCTAAATACGATGGAAAACTTACTTTTGATAAAACTAGTTCTGTGTATTTAACAGGAACAAATCATGAGGCTGATCAACCAATTCATTTAAAACTAAAAGATCCAGATTTACCTATTAAGTATACTTTAAGTGAGTTTGATGAACCTGCGCAAAGGTACTGCCCTGCTGGGGTTTATGAAATTGATAGAAGTAATCAAAATGATCCAAAGTTTATTATTAATGCACAAAATTGCATACATTGTAAGACATGTGATATTAAGGAGCCTTCTCAAAACATAACTTGGGTTACCCCAGAGGGAGCAGGTGGACCGAATTATGCAAATATGTAAAAAAAAAGGAGCCCGGAGGCTCCTAAAGGATTTAAATATTAATTGGGAGGAAAAATATTAAATCAATTTATTGCTTAATTTATTTTTAATGCATTTCCAGTATGTTCATTAGATAATTGATATGCAATTATTGCATATATAAAAAATACTGTATTAATTTTAATTTTATCAATAATTAAATAATATTAATAACTCTAAATACTTTAATGATATCTAAAACGCACAGCAAGATTGCTTTTACTTTTGCCTCTTCCGAAGTAAATTTTTTAAGCCAGCAATTCATAAAAATAACTGAACTTTTAACAGGCAAAATAAAGTTAAAAAAATTGTATGACCAATATTTGCTAGAAAATAATCCACCAGAAAATTTTTGGAACGATGCAGTCAAAAAATTAAAATTTAATTTGCAAACTAATTATAGAGAAGGGAGTGTTATTCCTAGTAGTGGGCGATTAATAATTGTAGCAAATCATGCTTTTGGCGTAGCTGATGGAGTTTCTCTATGTTCAGTAGTTTCGAATATCAGACAGGATTATAAGATGATAACTCATAAAGTATTAAGACAAGCAGATGCAGTGAAAGAAAAAATTATCCCAATTGATTTCTCTCCACATAGATCAGCTATGCTAGCAAATATTAATGCAAGAAAAGAAGCAGAAAAATTTCTTCAAAATGACGGAGTGATAGTGATTTTTCCTTCAGGACAAATAGCAACTAAAGATGATCTTAAATTAAAAACGAAAGCACATGATGGAGATTGGAAACAATTTGTATCAAAGCTTGTTATTAAAACTAAAAGCCCAGTTTTACCGTCTTATTTTGAAGGACAAAATAGTCAACTTTATCATATTGCTAATAAGATGGGTCAAACATTTCGATATTCTTTATTAATGCATGAATTGACCAGAAAAATAGGTGATACCATTAATCTTCATTTTGGAAAAGTTATCCCTTTTTCAGATTTTGAAAAAATTGGTAATTTAATTGAAATAACAAAGTATATAAGAAATAAAACATACTCATTAGACCCTAAACCTGTGCATAATAATCAATAAATCTTTGACATGTTAAAAGAAGTAAATAGATTGTAAATTATGTCTGGGTTTGTTGGATCAAGAGCAAGAAAAAGGAGAAGAACTATTTTTTTAAGTCTAGGATTTGTTATTCTAATTACAATTATCTTCTTAATTTTTCCAAATATAGAAAATATCAATAGTGAAATCGTTCCAAATGACAATATTGTCCCCGATCCTTCTGAAGATTTGACAAGTATAGCAAGCAATATTGAAGATCTTGAGTTAAATTTATTTCAAAAAGATCAAAAAATTAAATTTAGAGATGGTCAAATTAAAAATCTTCAATCTGAATTAAAAGAAGTAAAATTACAATATGATAATGCTATTCTTGAACTTAGTGAAATTAAGAATGATTTGAGCACTTTATCATCAAATAAAGAAAACCTTGTTCCATCAGACAAATTTAAATTATTACAAGATAAATTTACAAAATTGAATGTTGAAAATGATAAAAATATTTCATTAATAAAAAATCTTAATAGACAAATTGATGATCACAATACTAATCTTCAATCTATTGATAATAAAACAGATGATCTTTTAAATGAAAATATCAAATTAAAAAAAGACAATAAATCTTTTTTTGCTAAAAATATTAAATTAGATAACAGTGTCGCTGAACTTAAGCAAAAGATAATTGAACAACAGATTATTATTGACTCTCATTTAGAAGAAATAAAAAAACTAAAAGACAGATCTCATCATGGTAGTTAAAAATTAATTAATAAATTGATTGCAGCCATCTAATAACAAATCTCTTAAATAAGTGGTGTGAGATCTATTAACATGAATATCGAAACTTTGTTCATCATCATTAAGATGGTTACGAATTATAAGAATAGGTATTTTAACAAAAATTGTTTGAGCAATTCTTGAATGATCCTCTAGAATATTATCAATATCTAGTATCATAAATTTTCATGATAACTCATTGCATTTTTTACCAATGAAAATACAGAATATTTTTTTGATCTTTTAATCATAATAAAGAAAGAATTTACTTCTTATCACTTTTAAAAGAGACCTTCAATTTCTCCTTGAGAATTAAGCCTGATCGAATCTGCCGCAGGGACACTCGGTAATCCAGGCATAGTCATAATTTCACCACAAATAACAACAATGAATTCAGCTCCGCTTGATAAACGAACCTCTCTAATTGGTATTGAGTGATTTGTTGGCGCACCTTTATTATTTGGATCAGTTGAAAAACTATATTGAGTTTTTGCTATACAAATTGGAAACTTTCCATACCCTGCTTCTTCAAACTGAGTTAGTTGATCCATGATTTTTTTATCAGCTATTACTTCATCAGCTCTATAAATTTCTTTTGCTATATTTTTAACCTTACTAATAAGAGGGATGTCTTCTTCATAGATATACTTAAAGTTATTTGGCTGATCAGCCAACTCAACAACTTTGTGCGCTAAATCAATCGTTCCATTGCCTCCTTTAGCCCAATGCTCACAAGTAATGGCATCTATATTAAGTTTTTTACATTCATTCTTAAGAGCTTCAATTTCCTTATCTGTATCTGCAACAAAATGATTTACAGCTACAACTACTGGTAGTCCAAATTTTTGTAAATTTTCAATATGGCGTTTTAGGTTAGAAGTGCCCTCAATAACAGCATCAACATTTTCTGTTTGTAAATCTTTTTTATTTACCCCACCGTGCATTTTTAAGGCACGAATTGTAGCAACCAATACAACTGCACTTGGAACTAATTCACCTTTACGACATTTTATATCAAGAAATTTTTCAGCACCTAAGTCGGCCCCAAAACCTGCCTCTGTAACAACATAGTCACTAAGCTGCATGCTTGTTTTAGTTGCAATAATGCTATTACATCCGTGTGCAATATTTGCAAAGGGACCACCATGAATTACTGCAGGATTATTTTCTAGTGTTTGAACTAAGTTAGGCATAAGTGCTTCTTTTAATAATACCGTCATTGGTCCATGCGCATTTAAGTCTTTAGCAAAAATAGGTTTTTTTTCCCTAGTATATGCAACGGTTATATTACCTAATCTTCTCTCTAAATCTTCCAAATCATTTGCTAAGCAAAAAATAGCCATAACTTCTGATGCTGCGGTGATATTAAAACCATCTGTGCGAGGATATCCATTGGCAATACCTCCGAGATTAGCAGTTATTTCTCTTAAAGCTCTGTCATTAAGATCAACACATCTTTTCCAACTGACACGACGAACATCGATTTGAAGTTTATTTCCCCAATAGATGTGATTATCAATCAATGAGGCTAGAAGATTATTTGCTGATGTAATTGCATGAAAATCTCCTGTAAAATGTAAATTTATATTTTCCATTGGAACTACTTGTGCATAACCACCTCCGGCAGCACCACCTTTCATTCCAAAACTAGGGCCAAGACTAGGTTCACGAAGACAAACTATACTTTGTTTTCCAATTTTACATAGACCATCACTCAAGCCAACAGAGGTAGTTGTCTTCCCTTCTCCAGCAGGAGTTGGTGTAATAGCGGTAACTAAAATTAATTTTGAATTTTCTTTTTTTTCTTTGATTCTATTAAAATTAATTTTTGCAGTATGATGACCAAATGGATGTAAATCATTTTCATCTATATTTAATTTAGATGCAATTTCAGAAATATTTTTTTTCGTCGCCTTACGTGCTATTTCAATATCCGACATAGAACTCTAATTATTTGCTAGAATTTATAGATGATGTTTTTTTGGATCTAAATGTTTATTTCAGTCTACGAAATAAAAATTGTTGATATATCTTTCTATTATTTATTCGAACTTCTGACCATTATAAGACAAATCATGCTTATTTACTGTCTTTAACCAATCAGTAGTTTTTTTAATTCCTCCAAAAGCATAAAAATGTATTTTTTTAAATTTTGTTTCTGGGTTCTCAATTTGATAGCTAGCTAAATCATATATTAATTTATCAGGACTTCTAGTTGTAGCTAATTTAGTAATGTTTAGGGCTTGCTTAGAAAGAAATCGGATTGAATTTCCAATACCACATGATGTGGCATAACTAAGTAGAGTCTTCAATGTAGCTGGTCCAGGGATACCTGCATGAATTTCGAGGTTATTATCTAAACTTTGGAGATGCATCTCCCATTCTTTTAAAGATTTTGCTTCAAAAAAAAATTGTGTTGCTAAATACATTTTAAAATCAGTTTTTTTTGAAAATTTATTTTTTTCAATAATAGCTTTATCTAGATCAATTTGTTTAACATCTGGGTTTCCTTCAGGATGACCTGCTAGACCTACTTCTTTAAAGTTATATTTAGATAAAAGGTCTGTTTCTAAAATTTCAATAGAGCTTGTTATACTGCCTTTCTGATTGCCCCCACCTCCAATGACTAAAATTTTTGAGCAACCAGATTCTTCAGATAGAGACTTTATATATTTTTCTAATTCATCATTATTAGCAATTGTTCTTGCTGGTAAATGAGGGATGACACTGTACCCCTCAGCTGTAAGTTTTTTTGCAGTATCAATTACTTTGTTCATTTCTTCATCAGGAAGATATGTCACATAAATGTTACTTTTTTTATCAACCAAATCAGAAAATTTTCCATATTTTGTATAAACATTAGGTGTTGTTTCAATGGAGCAATTAGCTAATAGATTTCGTGAAGTTTCAATATGTGTATTTGTCATAGAAATAATTGTCAGGTTATTATATTGAGGTGAATAAATGATAAAGTCTAAATTTACTATTATTACTTTTTATCAATTTAAGAAAATAGATGATATTATAAATATCAAGACTGAACTAGTTCATTCTTGCAAATTTAATAAAATAAAAGGGACTATTATTTTAGCAGAAGAGGGTATTAATGGAACTATCGCCGGTCTTTTTGAAAGTATCAAAAAGTTTGAGTCACATTTATTAAGCTTAGGATTTGCTAATTACAATCCTAAATATTCTTATTCTAAATTCATGCCATTTATTAGACTGAAGATCAGAAATAAAAAAGAAATAGTAACCCTAAGAAGTAAGGATGTTGATCCCGAAAATATTACAGGTAAAAAAATTAAACCTCAAGATTGGAATAATCTTATATCAGATAAAGAAACTATTTTGATTGATGTGAGAAATAATTTTGAAGTTGAAATGGGAACATTTAAAAATTCTATAAATCCAAATACTAAAAGTTTTACAGAGTTTAAAAGCTATTTAAAAAATAATTTAAATAAATCAAAAGATAAAAAAATTGCTATGTTTTGTACAGGTGGAATAAGGTGTGAAAAAATTTCGTCATATATGATAAAAAAAGGATTTAAAGATGTAAACCAACTACATGGAGGAATATTAAATTATTTAGAAAAAACTTCTCATGAAAATTCTTTATGGAATGGAGAGTGCTTTGTGTTTGACAATAGAGTCTCCGTTAAAAATGAATTGAAAGATGGCACATATGAGCTTTGTCATGCATGTCGATACCCACTTCCACCCGATAGTCTTAAATCTGAAAAATATAAGAAAGGAATATCGTGTCCTAATTGCTTTGGCAAAATAAGTGACTCAAAGAAGCAAAGTTTAAAGGATAGAAACAAACAAATTACACTTGCAAAGAAAAAAGGACTCTATAATCCTTTTATTAAACAAACAATTAATGATCATTAAAAAATACTTTATTTAGATAATTTTTAATATATAGGAGCTAAATGGCAAAGAAAACTTCATATGCTTTAAAGCAGCTTATTCCAGAAGAAAACCCTAAGACAGGTACTAAATATATTGTTAGAAAACCAACAAAGGGTATGAAAGTTGCAGAAAAATTAAGGTTGAAAAAATATGACCCTGTTCTTAAGAAGCATGTATGGTTTGTTGAGAAAAAAATGCCCCCACATAGCAAGTAAAATTTTCTTTTTTTATAAGTATTTTAAACTACCTTTATACCTATGGCAGATAAAATAGGAATTCACTGGTTTAGATTAGATTTACGTCTCAATGATAATCCCTCACTTATTTATCTAAACAAGGAAGTTGATAAAATTATACCTGTATTTATTTATGATAAAAATACTGCATTGGGTCAGGCATCAAAATGTTGGCTAGAAAAATCACTAGAAATTTTACAAAACGAATTAAGCAGACTTGATAGTAAACTTTATATTTTCAAAGGGGATCCAAAAAAAATTATTAATAAAATTATTTTGGAAAACAATATATCCAGTGTTAGTTGGAATAGATTATATGACAAGCATTCTATTGAAAGGGACAAAGATATCAAATCATCTCTGATTAAAAAATCAATAGACTGTAATTCTTTTAATGGATATTTGCTATCAGAGCCATGGGAGATTAAAAATAAATCTGGAAGTTTTTTCAAAGTTTTTACACCTTTTTGGAAAACCAATTTTGAAACATTAAGTAAAATATTAGTTTCAAGCTCATCAAAAAAATATAACTTTTATAACAAAGATATTTCCACAGTTTTAAAAGTAGAAGAACTAAAACTAAATACACCAAAAAAAGCATGGATGAATAAAATACTTTCTTATTGGGAGATTGGTGAAAGAGCAGCTAAAGCAAAGCTTCAAAAATTTATAAATAATAAATTATTTAATTATGGCACCGGTAGAGATAGGCCTGATAATGACTTTACTTCAAAATTATCTCCTCATTTACATTTTGGTGAGATTTCTCCTAAAACAATTTTTACTGAAGTAATGAAATCTAATATTGATGACGATAATAAAAAAAAATTCTTGTCAGAAATTGGGTGGAGGGATTTTTCTTATAATCTTTTATATAATTATCCAGAAATGACGGAGCTTCCGATACAGTCAAAATTTTTGAAATTTCCATGGTTAAAAGATAAAAAAAATTTAATGAATTGGAAAAATGGAGAAACTGGGATTCCCATTGTTGATGCTGGGATGAAAGAGCTCTATGAAATGGGTTGGATGCACAACAGAGTGAGAATGATTGTTGGTTCATTTTTAACAAAAAATCTCTTACTGCATTGGAAGGATGGTGAACGTTGGTTTTTTGATACTTTGGTTGATGCAGATATTGGCTCAAATTCGGCTGGATGGCAATGGATTTCAGGAAGTGGCGCAGATGCGAGTCCATATTTTAGAATTTTTAACCCCATATTACAGGGCAAAAAATTTGACCCTAAAGGAGAATATGTAAAGAAATTTTTACCTTCTTTAAGTAAAATTCCTGAGAAGTTTATTCACTCTCCCTGGGAAATGACAATTGAAGAACAAGAAAAATATCATTTTAAATTAGGACGAGATTATCCAAAACCAATTGTTGATTTAAGTGATACAAGAAAAAGAGCATTAGCTGCTTTTAAAAAGATAAGTTCGTAAAATGTCTAAAAAAAAAATTGCTGTAATTGGATCTGGTATTTCTGGAATTAGTGCTTCTTATTTTCTTTCCTCAAAATATGATGTTCATTTATTTGAAAAGAATAATTACTTAGGTGGTCATACTAGGACAGTAAAAGTTCCAGCAGATAATAATCTTTTAATAGATACAGGATTTATAGTCTTTAATGATAGAAATTATCCAGATTTAATTAAATTTTTCGACTATTTAGATGTGCTTACAAAGAATTCTGACATGTCGTTTGCTGTTTCAGATTTTAATTATAATATTGAGTATGGAGGAAAAAATTTAAAATCTTTATTTGCTCAATACAAGAATATTTTTAATATTAGCTATTTAAAAATGATTTATGAAATTTATTGTTTTTATAAATTATGTAAAAATACAAATTTAGATAATATAAATAACGATTTTACTGTTGAAGATTTTCTTCAAAATAATAAATTTTCTCCATATTTAAGAAGATTACATATATATCCTTTAATATCATCAATATGGTCTACTAATCAAATAGATGTAAGTAATTTTCCTCTTAAGTTATTCATAAACTTCTTTAATAATCATGATCTATTCAATATTAAAGACAAACCCCAATGGAAATTTGTTCATGGAGGAAGTAATTCATACATAAAAAAAATTATAGAATA
>JAQBWI010000019.1 GCA_027625355.1 Pseudomonadota bacterium | reverse complement strand
AAGGAGTCTCCACTCCAGTTAATAGGAATATCTAAATTTAACCATTCAAGAATTGTAGGTGCTAAATCAACTGACTCAGTAAAATCATCTATTTCATAATTTTTTTCACCTGGATTATGAATTATCAAGGGTATTCTATAGGCTGAATCCCACCATCCTAATTTACCCCACATTCTATTTTCACCAAGTAACTCCCCATGGTCACTTGTAAAAATAATTAAAGTATTTTTTTCTAAATTATTTTTTTCTAAACTTTTTAAAATTCTACCAATATTGTGGTCAACTTCAGCACACATTCCAAGGTATACAGCAATGATATTTTTTTTATCTTGATCCTTCAAATCTTTATAACGGATTTCTTTGTATGTATCTTCATTAAGAAATTTTCTTGCCATTTCTTTTAAGAAAGGGTGCTGATTTAGTAGCTCTTCATAATTAAAAGTCTCTTTTGGTAATTCGATGTCATTTGGATTTATAAGGCTATGCCAAGGCTCAGAAACAAACATTGGTGGATGAGGTCTTAAAAAAGATATATGATAAAAAAATGGAGATGTTGCATCTTCTAAATATCGAATAACTTCGTTTGCAAGAAAAGTTGTATCCGAATCTTCAGTTGGTACTTCCCAAGCTTTATAAATATATCCTTCTCCATCTTTTGGATTTTTTCTAGTGTATAAATCATGTGGTTTTTTTACATCATAACCTTTGGATCTAAGAAATTCAGCCCATACAACTGGATCACCTTCCGGGAGATGACATATAGGATCAAATCCTTCCATTGGAGATTCATAAGTATATTTTTTTTTATCATCATTATTCAAAAAACGAGGATCCCATGTAGTGTCAGTGTAACCAAAAAGCTTGGGATCATATCCACTTTTTTTTACTTCCTTTGCAATATTAGTGAAACGTTTATCAAGAGGCGCTCCATTTCTAATTGATCGATGAATAAATGGATAAAGACCAGTTAACATTGTTGCTCGTGCGGGACCACAAGGAACGATTCCTGTAAAATGAGATTTAAAAACACAACTATCTTTTGCCAATTTGTCTAAATTTGGTGTTATGGCATTTTTGTGTTTCATGAAACCAAAGTAATCCCATCGCCACTGATCAGCACATATAAATAAAACTGATTTTGTTCTATTATTCATATAATTTTATTCACAATGTACAAGATATGGTATTTTCAAACAAAAAAATACACAATTTATAAAATAAAAATGAAATAAATATGAAATAAACATAATATATTTTTGCTAATGAATAAAAAATCTATACAAAATATAGAAGATTATTCTTAATTAAGGAGAAAATAATATGTTTAAAAAAATACTTTTAGCATTAGTTTTTTCTGCTAGCACAGTTCTATGGAGCGCAAGCTCTTTCGCTGGAGGGCATTGTACAGGCTCGACAATGAATGATGGATTGCAAGGTGGAAAGTATCCTCAACAATATGAGTTATCAGAATTCGAAAGCGCTGCAGGTTGTAAAATGCAGTTTTCTGAAAATCCAAATATTACGAGTATTAATGCAACAATTCAAGGAAACAAAGGTCTAGCAGCAGTTGCAGATCGTTTACCTGATGAACCACTAGTTGTTGTTCCTTATGACTCTATTGGATCATATGGTGGAACAATTAAATTTTTATCAAACGCAACAGAAGCAGGTACTTCTGATATGTTGTCAACTCGTCACGTAAACTTAGTACGTTTTGCAGATGATTTATCAACAATTGTACCTAACGTTGCTAAAGATTACGAATGGAATGATGATTTTACAACTTTAACCTTTATGCTAAGAAAAGGTCATAAGTGGTCAAATGGTGAGCCATTCACTGCAAGAGATGTAGAGTTTTGGTATGAAGATCTAATGATGAATACAAACATTAGAGAAAAGCCTTATCCATATCTTCTGGTTGGTGGAGAACCTATGACTGTAGATGTAATTGATGATACAACTGTTAGATTTAATCTACCATCTCCATTCCCAGGGTTATTGGCAACACTTGCATGGACTTATAACCAAGCATTCATGCCTGCACATTTCTTAGAGCAATTTCATCCAGAAATAGATTCTAATGCTGATGCAAATGCTCAAGCATTAGGCTTTGAAGATGGTTGGGATGCTCTTGCAGCTTATTATGGTAACTCTGGTTGGACGGATACTCCGACTCCAATGTTGAGAAACCCTGATCTTGTTGCTGGTTTAGAATATGCAGCATACCCTTCATTAGAAGCTTACATGACTATTGAAGATACTACTGAGGGTAGAGTTTATGCAGCTAATCCATATTTTCACCAAGTTGATACTGCTGGAAATCAATTACCGTACATTGATTATCAAAATGAAAGATATATCAATGAAAATGAAATCAGGTTGTTAAAACTTGTTAATGGTGAAGTTGATTATAAATCTCAATCAGTGCAACTTGAATCTGCGCCTCAATTATTAGATGGTGCTGAATCAGGCGGATATAGTCTTCAAATTAATCCAGGTTGTGGAGCTGCTCTATTTAGCTTTAACGTTACTCATCCAGATTTGGAAAAACGTAAAGTCTATAGCGACATTCGTTTCCGTCAAGCTATGTCTATTGCTATTGATAGAAATGAGATCAATGATGTAGCATACTACGGTTTGGGTGTTGTTGAGCAGTTTGTAGGTATTTCACCTGCACCTGATTTTGTACCTGAGGAAATTAAAATGCATATGACTCAATATGATCCAGATGGTGCAAATGCACTTCTTGATGAAGTTGGGTTAAAAGATGTTGATGGTGATGGTTTTAGAGAGCTTCCTAATGGAGCGCCTTTTGCTATGAACATTGACTATGCTACTCAAGGTATTGGTGGTGTTGAGGTTGAACTAGTTGCACGTATGTGGAATGATGTAGGTGTAAAAACTAACTTTAAAGAAGTTACTCCTGATGAATTTCGTGGATCACAAGCTTCGAATGCATTAGATGTTCATGCTTGGGATAAAGGTCAGCCATTGGCAATTGTTGCAGGTAACCCTGAAACATTTAAAGCGCCATTTGGTAACTATTTCAACCATACTCAAGGTATGTTATGGGCCGCTTATATTGATAGTAACGGTACAGACGGTGTAGAACCTCCTCAGTGGGTATATGATTTAAGTGATGGAATTGATAAATTCCAATCATATGAATTAGGTACTGCTGAATCAAATGAGTGGGGTAAAAAAATTACAACTATGTTAACAGAACAAACTCTGTTAATTGGAACTGTAAAAGCACCATTCCCAACATATCATAGAAATGCTTTGAAAAACTTTACGCAATTCAAAACTACTTCTTATGAGTATTACAGAACTTATCCATATCTAGCTACTCAGTGGTGGTTGGACGAATAAGTTAAAGTATTAATTTTTAAAAAAGCGTCAATTTTTTTATTGCCGCTTTTCTTTTTTTTATTATTCTAAATAAACAATTACAAAACATACAAATTATGATTAATTTTATTCAGTTTACAGTTACAAGAGCTTTTTTATCTATTGTAACATTACTCATAGTTTGTTTTATTGTTTTTTCTTTAATGGAATTAGTTCCAGGAACATGTGCAGAACGTTATCTTGCTTTTAAAAATACTCAAGGTTCACAAATATCGTTTGAAGATATTGCTGCTGAAGAAAAAAGATTAGGATTAGATAAACCTTTTTTATATCGTTACACCAAATGGGTATCAGATATAGTTATTAAACAAGATTTTGGAGATAGTTGTATTTTGCGAATTAGCATCAATGAGCTTTTAAGTGGTAGGTTTGTTTTATCTTTAACAATAGCTATAACAGCTCTATTATTTTCCTATGCTATCGCCATTCCTGTAGGAATTATCTCGGCCACAACGAAGTACGCCTCTTTAGATAATGCTTTAAAGTTTATAAGCTATCTTGGTATTGCTTTACCTAATTTTTTAGTGGCACTTTGTATTATGTTATTTATGACAGTGTATTATGGAGACACTATGACTGGCTTATTTTCACAAGAATATGAAAATGCACCTTGGTCTTCTGCAAAGGTTCAAGATTTTTTAAGCAGAGCATGGCTGCCAATTTTTGTTTTGGGTTGGAATGCTACCGCATTTGCGCTTCAAACAGTACGTGCCTTAATGCTTGATGAAAATGACAAATTATATGTCATGGCAGCTCGTGCTAGAGGTGTGTCAGGAATGAGTTTACTGTGGCGTTACCCTGCTAAACATTCACTTGGACCTGTAATTAATTCAATAGGTTTTGATTTAAATAGAATTTTTAGTGCACTCCCTGTTGTTGCGCTTATTTTAATTTTAACTGAGGCTGGAGCTTTATTAATAGAAGCGTTAGCAAGGTCAAATGATCAGCAATTAGCTGGAGCTATAATTTTCTTGCTTACAGCTACAATTGTTTTTGTAAATTTTGTCACTGATATTATTTTGGCAATAATGGATCCTAGGATAAGAAAAGGAGTAATGGGTGGAAGTTAGTTCAGCAAAAAAAGAAGCATATTTTACTGCTACTCAAATGCAGCTGGTGCGAACACGTTTTTTTGGAAATAGAACAGCTATGATAGCTGGTTCTATTTTATTATTTATGATTGTTTGTAGTCTATTTGCAGACTTCTTATCACCTTATGATCCTACAATTGCTGGTCGGGATAAAGAGTATGAAAATGGAGCTCCTCAAATACCAATGTTTTGGGATAAAAATGGATTTTCTCCAAGACCTTTTTTACATACTCTGACCAAATATAGAGGTGCCGATACTAACTTCCGATGGGTATATAAAATAGATGATGATAAAAGAAGGTATGTTTATTTCTTTGTAAAAGGATGGGAATATAAATCTCTAGATTTTAAAATTAATTTACCCGGAAAAAAATTTGATTTTCAATTTCCCGGATTCACTTCTGATCGTCATTTATTTGGAACTAAAGAAGGTGGTATCCATTTATTTGGAACTGATAAGGCAGGAAAAGATTTATTTAGCAGAACTTTGAGCGCAATTTATATTTCCTTGGCAGTAGGAACATTAGGTGTATTCATATCTTTTGTCTTATCTTTGATTATTGGAGGAATTTCCGGATATTATGGTGGATGGATAGATAGTCTCCTTCAAATGTTTACTGATGCGATAAGGACGGTGCCCCCCATACCATTATTTATGTGTTTGGCCGCGTTTGCACCTCAAGAATGGAGTTCAGAGCTGAGGTTTTTCTTTATATCATGTCTCCTAGGATTAATTTCTTGGCCAACACTAGCTCGACGAGTTCGAACACATTTATTAAGTGAGAGAAGTCAAGAATATATTCTTGCAGCGCAAATGTCTGGAGCATCTTCTGCACATATTATAGGGCGTCATCTTTTACCAAGCTTTACAAGTTACATAATTGTCGACTTGGTTATCAGCTTTCCTTACATGCTGTTATCTGAAACAGCACTGAGTTTTATTGGTTTAGGATTAAGAGAGCCAGTTAATTCATTAGGAGTGCTATTACAAAATGCAACTAAAGCTGATGTACTTTTAAATTATCAATGGTATTTTATTCCAGTATTTTTCTTAGTTGTTTTAATTTTATCTTTTGTTTTTGTTGGAGATGGTCTCCGTGATGCAGCTGATCCTCATAAAAATAAATAATCATGTCCACATTACTAGATATTAAAAATTTAAATGTTCAATTTGATACAGATGAAGGAAGAATTGTAGCTGTTGAAAATATTTCATTATCTGTAAAAGCTGGAGAGGTTTTAGGGGTTGTTGGAGAGTCAGGATCAGGTAAATCTGTAACTGCAAAATCTATTATGCAGTTAAATCCTGGTAACACTCACTATAATGAAGATGCAGAAATTATTATTGATGGAGAAAATACTCTTAAGTTTACCTCCAAAGAAGATTTGAAAAAAATTAGGGGTGGTAAAGTGTCAATGATATTTCAAGAGCCTATGGCTAGTTTTGCCCCAGCAATAAAAATTGGCGCTCAGATGGTAGAACAATTACTTTTACATAAACCAATTGATAAAAAAGAAGCAAAATCGATATCTGTTGATATGTTAAAGAGAGTAGGTATAGCAGACGCAGAAAAAAGATTTAACCAATATGCTTTTGAATTATCGGGCGGTATGCGCCAAAGAGCTATGATTGCAATGGCTCTATCTACGATGCCAAAATTATTATTAGCTGATGAACCTACAACTGCACTTGATGTTACAATACAAGCTCAAGTTATAAATTTAATTAAAGATATTATTAAAGAATATCAAATGGGAGTTATGTTCATTACTCATGATCTAGGTGTAATTGCACAAACAGCTGATAATGTTGCTGTTATGTATTTAGGAGTAATAGTTGAGAAAGGCCCAGTCAGAGAGATAATTAAAAATCCAAAACATCCTTATACAAGAGGTTTATTAAAAGCGCTGCCGGATATAAATAATTTAGATGCTCCACTTCAGCCAATACCTGGAAGTATCCCAAGTCCTTTGGAGCGACCTACTGGTTGTGTATTTAGAACTCGTTGTCCACATCCTACACAAGAAGGGAAAGAAGGACGAATTAATATGGGCTTAATAGAAGTTAGTCCAGGCCATTGGGTAGACCGATGTGGTGTGAATTGTGGATAGGAAAATTTATGAATGATAATCTTGTTAGTGTAAAAAATGTTTCTGTTGAGTTTGATTATCAAGAAAATTTTCTATCAAAAAAACAGAAAATCCAAGCTGTAAAAAATGTTAGTTTAGATATTAAGAAAAAATCATTTTTAGGTTTAGTAGGGGAGTCAGGTTCAGGCAAAACAACATTGGGGAAAGCAATATTAGGGGCTAATAAAATTAGTTCTGGACAAGTAATTTTTCATGATGAGCATACAGACTATGATCTTGCTAATATCAATAAAAAAGAATTGAAAGAGTTTAGAAAAAAAGCGCAATTAATATTTCAAGATCCATATGCAGCTCTAAGCCCTAGAATGACAGTTAGAGATATTATAGCGGAGCCCTTAGAGGTTATGAAGATAACAAAATCTCGTGAAGAAACTGATGAACGAGTAAGAGATATCGCTTCAAAATGTCGACTAAATCTAGAGCATTTGAGAAGGTACCCTCATGCTTTTTCAGGAGGACAACGTCAAAGAATTTCTATTGCTAGATCACTTGTAAGTTATCCTAAATTTATAGTTGCTGATGAGAGTGTTGCCGCTTTAGATGTATCAATTCAGGCTGATATTTTAAATCTATTAAAATCTCTACAAAAAGATTTGGACCTAACTTATTTATTTATTAGTCATGATTTAAGTGTTGTTGCGCATACATGTGATGAAGTAGCCGTTATGTATCTCGGGCATATTGTTGAGCAAGCGCCATCCAGGGAGCTTTTTACCAACCCTCGTCATCCTTATACAAAAGCACTTTTATCTTCTATTCCTTCTATTGATCCTGATGATCAAAAAAAAGCAATTGAATTAACAGGAGAAATACCTAGCGCAATGAATCCACCTTCAGGATGTGTCTTTCGAACAAGGTGCCCACATGCCTCACCAGATGGGAAGGAGGCAGGTATCAAAATGGGTTTGGTAGAAGTTTCACCAGGACATTGGGTAGATCAATGCGGTGTTAATTGTGGTTAAAAATAATCTATTTTTAGCAGTTGTTCTTTCTTTATCCGGGTTATTTTTATTAGATTGTATGGGTATTGCCATAAAATACCTTAGAGAAGATTATCCAGCGGCACAATTATCAGTTTTTAGAAATCTTTTTGGAATGATCCCGTGTTTTATAGTTTTATATTTTTCAAAAGACTGGCATGCTAATGGAAGGAAAGTAGTAATTAAAAGATGGCGTTTTGGTCTAGCTAGAGGTCTAATTATGTCTTTTGCTCAACTATGTTTATATACTTCTTATCTCTATTTACCTTATGCGTTGGTTGCAACTATGGAGTACACAGGGCCTATGATGATTACGTTATTGGCAATACCTCTTCTTGGTGAAAAATTTGGATGGTATAAATCTTTAGCCGTATTAACAGGTTTCATAGGTATAATATTTATTATGCAACCTTGGTCTGAAAGCTTTAATTTTTATATGTTACTTCCTGTAATGGCTGCCTTTGGTTATTCTATTGCAAGAGTAACATCTTTAAATTTTTCAAATGATACTCCTGTGCCGTTAATAAATCTTTACGCTAATATAGGAACTTTAATTTGTGCAATACTCTTAGTTATTACATTTAATATGTGGGAAAATTTTAAAAGTTTATTTGATTTACTTATATTATTTATAATGGGTATCGCAGGTGGTTCAGGAGTAATGTTATTAATTTATGGTTCGAGAAAAGCAGAACTTAGTAAAATTATGCCTTTTGATTATATTGAAATATTTTTTGCTTTAATTTTAGGGTGGGTATTCTTTAGAGAGTGGCCAGTAGATCAATTATTCCCAGGTGCTTTATTTATAGTCGCCGGGGGAATTATAATATATTTACGTCAAATGAATTCTTTAGAAACTAGAGATAGAAAAGTATAATGAAAATTAAAAGAGAAAAAGTAGATAACCCAACTCAACTAAATATAGAGTCGATTGAAATACATAATGACAATAATTTTAGTTTTAAATTTTATACTTATGGCGGTTACATTCATGAAGTCAAAATACCTTTAAATAATCAAGAAGATAAAACAGAAGATGTTTTATTAGGCTACGGAAATATTGATGGAGTTTTAGAGTCTCATGGGTATTTCAATACTATAGTTGGAAGAGTTGCCAATAGAATAGGTTCTTCAAAGTTTAATATAGATGATAATGAATATCGACTTTACTCTAATGTTGTTCCCAATCATTTACATGGAGGTAAAGTAGGTTTTAATAAAAAAATATGGAAGATAGAAAATATTGAAGAATCAAAAAACTCTATCAAATGTGTAATGAAATATTTTTCTCAAGATATGGAAGAAAATTACCCTGGAAATCTTGATTGCACTGTTAACTACGAATTAAATAATAACAATGAGCTCTTAATAGATTTTAAGGCGACAACTGATAAAGACACAATTGTAAATATGACTAATCATAATTATTGGAATTTTCATGGGCATGGAGATCATTATCAAAATAATGAAGATCATGTTGTATGCATCAATTCAAAATCAATATGTGAAACAGATCAGCAATCTATTCCAACTGGTAAAATTACAAATGTCATTGGGTCAAAATTTGATTTGCAAAAAGATTTTTTAATTAATAAAGATTTTCTCAGCTCAGGTGGTATAGATCATAATTATGTTGTGGATGATCAGTCAATGAAAGAATCTGTAGCTAAAATTTATAGTAAAAAAACTGGTTTAGGTGTAGAGTATTTTACAAACCAACATGGTATTCAGTTTTATACAGGCAATATGATGTTAGATAAATATATTGGTAAGTACGATAAGTCTTATGGTTTGCAATACGGAATGTGTTTAGAGCCTCAGCATTATCCAGATGCTATTAATCATCCTAATTTTCCTTCTCCAATTTTAAGAAAAAATAAAAATTATTTATCAAAAATAAAAATTAAATTACGTAACAATTTTTAAAAAAATAAAATCTTGTTTTATTGTTTTCATGCATTAATAAAGATTTTCTATGAAAATTAGCCAAAAAATTATTACTAATTTAAAATCAGGTGGTGCTGACTTCTTTTTGAGTGTTCCATGTAAATTGTTAGCGAACATGATTACAATTTTAGAAAATGATAAAGATATTTACTATTCAGCTATTCCAAGAGAAGAAGAAGGAATGGGAATTTGTGCTGGAGCCTATTTAGGTAATAAACTTCCATGTATTATGATGCAAAATACAGGTATTGGCAATTCAGTAAACTCCATTGTTTCTCTACTTCAGTTATATCAAATGCCAGTTGTTTTTCTTATTAGCTATAGAGGCACACCTGGAGAGCCAGTAGGTGCGCAAGGTGGGATGGCAAGTGTAACTGAAGATATTCTAAATACACTCCGAATACCAATGTTGCATTGTAACACTGAAGAAGATCTTGATAAAATTTCTACTTTTACTAATCATGCGAAAGTAATTGAAAGTCCAGTGGCAGTGCTATGTAATTTTAATTTAATGAAAGAAGATTAATGATGAATAGATTTGAATTATTAAATCTTTTACAAGATACTATTCAAGATGAACTTGTTGTTTGTAATATTGGTCTTCCATCTCAAGAATTATATAAAATTAACGACCGCCCTAATTATTTTTATATGTTAGGTAGTATGGGTTTAGCTTCATCAATTGGTCTAGGCCTTTCTTTAGCGGTAGATAAAAATGTAATTAGCATTGATGGTGATGGGTCAGTTTTAATGAACATGAACACACTTGCAACGATAGGCAATAGAGCACCTTCAAACTACACTCTTTTAATAGTTGATAATGGGTCTTACGGATCAACGGGAGATCAAAAAACTTTTACAAATGAACGAACATCTTTAAAGGATGTCGCTATAGGAGCTGGTTGTCCTAATGTAATCGAATGCTCTGGAGAAGAAACTAATGAAAATTTACAAAAAGCTATAGATGATAAAAACAATTCATATGTTATTATTTCAAAAATAAAGTCAGGGAATGTGCCAATAAAACCAATACCTCTTAACGCTGTAACAATAAGAGATCGATTTAGAAAAGAAATAGGTTTAGTTACTTATCTTTAGTTTTTATAAGGCACTATGATTTATTCAGTAGGTTCAATTTTTCTTGATCATATAATTAAAATTAATTCTTTTCCAAAAAAACCAATTAAAGTAATTGCCGAAGGAATTGAAAAAAGACTTGGTGGATCAGCAGCAGTTGCTAGTTTTACTATAAAAAAACTCGGAATAGACTCATCTTTTATTGGTAGGTTAGGTGATGATGAAGTTTCTAAGTATCTAAAAGAGGAGTTGAATACTTTTAAAATTAAACACAAAGATATTATTACTATTAAGGGCGCTAAGTCATCTCAGAGTTATGTTTATGAAGATAAGAATGGAGAAAGACTTCTCGCGGCCTTTAATGAAAAAAAATTACTAAATAGTAATAAATTGCCAAAAATTTCCTTTGCAAACAATACAACTTTTATGAGTGATTTACGATGGATTGAAGCAACTCTTTATATTGCTAAAAATTGTAAAAAAAAGAATTTAATTCAGGTTGTTGATTTAGATAATTACAAGTTAAATAATAAAGTAAAACAAATTGTTGATCTATGTTCTTTTCCGATCTTTTCAGAGACTGGAGCATTTGAGTATACTAAAATTAAATCGATTATTGGTTCGTTAAAAAAAATGTACTCTAAAAAAAATAAGTTTTATGCCATAACTGCTGGTCAAAAAGGAGTATATTGGATTGAAGATGGAAATATTTTTAACTGCAAGCCTCCTAAAATAAAAGTTGTTGAAACTAATTGTGCCGGAGATGTTTTTCATGGGGCGTTTGCAGCTTTTATTCATCAAAAACATTCTGTGATGGATACAATGAAATTAGCGACTGCTACCGCTTCATTAAAATGCACAAAAAAGGGAGGTATTTACTCCATACCTTCTTATTCATCTGTGAAAAAATTTGAAAACAAAATTCAATTAATAAAAATATAATTTTATGAAAATACTAATTACAGAATTTATGGAAGATAAAAGTGTAGAAATGCTAAACAGGAATTTTGATGTTACAGTTGATAAAAGCTTATCTTTAAATCATAACGAGTTAAAAAAAATAATTAGTAATTTCGATATTTTAATCGTTAGGAATAAAACACAGGTTAATAAAGAAATATTAGAAAATGCATCAAGCTTAAAATTTATTGGACGCTTAGGGGTTGGTTTAGATAATATTGATACTGAGTATTGTAGAAATAATAATATTCATGTTCAGCCAGCAACAGGTATGAATGCAGACTCCGTTGCAGAATATGTTATTAACTGTTCGCTATCTTTGTTAAAAAATATTCCTTTAATGCATCAAGAAACTTCTCTTGGAAATTGGCCTAGAACTTCAATTTCTTCAAGAGAATTAAATGGTAAGATATTTGGCTTAATGGGTTTTGGTTTAATTGCTAAAAAAGTTAGCACTCTGGCTAAAATATTTAATGCTCACATAATTGCTTATGACCCATTTATTGATTCAAATATTGCAAATGAATTTAATATTAAATTAGTTGATATAAATGAGATCTTCGAACAAGCCAATATTATTTCTATTCATTTACCTTTAACACCAACAACTCAAAACTTATTAAACTATGATGCTTTTGTAAAAATGCAAAAGCAACCAATTATTATTAATTCCTCAAGAGGGTCTATAATTAATGAAGAAGACTTATTGAAAGCTTATGATGAAAAACTAATTTCTGGCTTTGCTTTAGATGTTTATGAAACTGAGCCAGCACCAAAATTTTTTTTAGATAGTATAAAGAATAATACTAATTGCATTCTTACCCCTCATATTGCTGGAGTTACAGAAGAGTCAAATATTAGAGTAAGTGATTTTATTGCAAATTCAGTAAAAGAATTTTTTAAATTATAGTTTAAACTCTTTCATAAATACAACCCGATTTTCTTTTATGGAATTTTCAGCCGCTTCACCTATAGCTACTGACATTAACCCATCTTTTAAAGATACTTCTGGTTTCTTATTTTTTTGAATGGCATCAATAAAAGCTAAATGTTCAAAGTAAGTTGATCCGTGATGATGTCCTGCTGCTAATATTTCTTTATCAACCTTGACTTCACTTGACTGAGTGATATTATTTTCTCTAAGGCTAATTTTAACTTCTGATGAGTCTTTTCCTGAAGCACTAGAGGGAACAAATGTTTCTATCTTCCCCTTATCTCCAACAGCAACTATTTCTTCTTGATATTCAGAATTTTCTGCAAACATACATAAATCAAGCATTCCTCGCACACCATTTTCAAAGTCTACTATAACAAATGCATTATCAATAATATCTGGAGTCTTGCCGTCATATCGTTCTTCTAGATGGTTAACATCCTGATTTCCACTAGCATAAACTTTAGTCGGCTCACTTTGAATAACCAGTCTCATAAGATCAAAAAAGTGACAACATTTTTCAACTAGTGTTCCCCCAGTATTAACTGCAAATCTATTCCAATCATTCACTTTATGCAAAAAAGGAAATCGATGTTCGCGAATAGAAAGCATTTTTATTTTACCGATTATATTATTATGAACTTCTTTAACCAACTGATGTACTGGAGGCATGTATCTGTACTCCATTCCAGTCCAAATTATTTTAGAATAATTATGTGACATTAACTCAAATTTTTTACAATCCTCTGTAGTCGTACATAAAGGTTTTTCTATTAACAAATGTTTGTTTGTTTTTAATATGTGCTCTAATATATTGATGTGTGTAAAATTTGGTGTCGCAACAATATATGCATCTGCAATATTATTACTTATTAATTCATTTAAATCATTATAAAATTTTGTAGAGTCCTTCACTAATGATTTCGCTTGGTTTCTTGAATTTTCATTAGTGTCGCAAATTGCTACTACTTCTGCATTGGCAATTATATTAATATTCTGAATATGTTCCTGACCCATAACACCAGTCCCAATCACACCATATTTGATCTTATTTGTCATATTGTATATGTCGGTATTTTTAATTGTTTGCCTAAACTTTTAATATCTTCAAGTACATTGCCATAAGTAAAACCAACATGATGTTCTAAACCGCTTAAAAATAAATTTTTTATTTTGTTGTGTGTATTTTTACCTAAACTGATTACTCCAGACGTTCCAGAAAATGAATTTTTTCTTTTAAGGACTTTTCCATTCATTACGATAAATTTTAATTTATTTTCTGATTTTGAGACTCGAAAAATCGTAATATCACCTGATTTAAATGCAAAGTTATGCAGAAGAGGCTTCCTTCTATTTGAGTGCACTGTGGCACTAGGTGTATTTTTCTCTGCCATACTTATTGGTGCAAGTCCACAATGCCAAAAAACAGTAGTATTATCTTGCTCATCCACATCAACAATATCGACTAATAAAGCAGGTTTATTATTTAATTGATTTAAAATATTGCATGTTAAGCTTCCAAGTACATCAGCTTCACAGGCAGAGCTTATTTTATTCTCATTCATCATCGCCATTGGTCCGCAAGAAGCGCAACCATATTCTGTAAACATCTCAGGCCAACAACGAACAGCAAATGCATCAATATTTTGTGATTGTTGAATTTTTTCAAGACCATGGAAAAGGGATATACTTTTATTCAATTCTTTTTGATTTACTTGATTGGTGTTTTTAAGATTTGTGCTTATATTTTTCTTAGTTACACTAATTTCTTTTTTACCAACTTTACTTGAAATATTAAATAAATTCTCTAATTTTATTTTTGTTACATTTGCATTAAATTTTGATTTTAATTCTTCATTATTAAAATCACAAGTATCAAAACCCTCTGGCCTTTCCCCAATCAAGCCTAACTTTGGTTTCTTAAACTCTATTATTTTTTTATTAACTAATTTTG
>JAQBWI010000018.1 GCA_027625355.1 Pseudomonadota bacterium | reverse complement strand
GGTTTTTCATTTTAAATTTGGAACTAATAGTTGTATATTCGGTATATCCCATTCTGGCAACATAGCGCATTGCAGCACTATTGACTCTTCCTTTTTCTATAAAACTATCTTTAATATAAATACCAATCACTTCACCCATCACCATTGTAGAAAACTTTCTTGTATTTGATTTTAATTTTATAGTTTTTAATAACTTGCATTCTAAATTAACAGGACTTTCAGCAACAGAAGGTACTTTAACCAATCTTGAATTACGTTTTTTTAGCTTAGTAATAGTAAATTCATCCTCATCTTTATTTGCACTAATTGAAGATAGGTTCATAGATTTGCGTGTATTAGTAGTTGCAAAGTTAACCACAAATTCTTTAGTTTCTATTATATTTGCTAAGGTATCTTTTTTACCTAATGGTTTTATAGATGATGCAGCAACAAACATAACTTGAGGAGGGTCATCCGCTATAGCATTAAAGTATGAATATGGCGCTAAATTTGCTACTCCTTTTTTATCAATAGATGATATCCATCCAATGGGCCTTGGAAATATTAATGATTTATAAGGGTCAATCGAAAAAGGGTTTTGCTTAGGTTTGTAAAACATTATATTCTCTAATTAATAGTAAGTAACTATTACTAGAAGTTCAATGAAATTAATTTAGACTTATTATTAGTTAAGACGAGACTGAATTTGCTCTAATTTTTCTAAATTTTTAATTGGTCCAATACTCGATATTGTCATAGGTCCACTAACTATTTGTTTAGCAATCTTCTCAACAGACTCTTTAGATACAGCATTAATTTTTTCTAGAGTTTCTGATGGATCTATGACTTTATTGAAAACTAACAGTTGACGAGCGGCACTTTCACATCTTCTAAATGCACTCTCTCTTCCCATCATTAAACTCGCTTTAAGCTTAGCTTTACCTCTAGTAATTTCTTTATCTGAAATTGAACTAGGACTAGTATTCAATTCATTACATAACACAGGCATTAATTCTTGAATTTGATTCTCCCCAGTTCCACAATAAATACCAAACATTCCAGTGTCAGTATATGCTGAACTAAAAGAGGATATTCCATACACGAGACCTCTTTTTTCTCTGATTTCTTGAAAGAGTCTTGATGACATCCCTCCACCAAGTAATGAAGAGAAAACTAAAAGAGAATAATAATCATCGTGATGATAATCGATTCCTTCAAAACCTAAAAGTAGATGTACTTGTTCTAATTTTTTTTCTTCTCGGTATTCCCCAGATAAGTAATTTGCTTTTTCACGATTGTTTGAATTCCCAACAGGAAGATTAGTGCAGGATTTTTTAATCATTTCTACAAATGCATCATGGTTTATTTTGCCAGCAGCGCTAATAATCATTTTGTTAGGATTATAATGATTAGTCATAAATCCTTTTACTTCTTCTCGTGTAATGTTTTTAATGATATCTGTTTTTCCTAAAATAGATCTTCCCATAGGTTGATTAGGAAATGCTTTTTCTTGCCAATAATCAAAAATCATATCATCAGGCGTATCTAAATACATACCAATTTCTTGAATAATAACACCGCGCTCTCTGTTAAGTTCTTCTTCTGCAAAAGCTGAATTTTGAAGAATATCTGTTAGTATATCCGCACCATAATGTAGGTCATCAGCTAGCAACTTAACATAATATGCAGTTATTTCTTTTGATGTATAAGCATTTATATCACCACCTACATCTTCAATAGTTTCGGCTATTTGAAGGGCGTTTTTTGTTAATGTACCCTTGAAGGCCATGTGTTCTAAAAGATGGGCTACTCCATTATTAGCTTCAACTTCATCTCTGCCACCTACAGCATTCCATATCCCCATGGATACTGTTTCTAATCCAGGCATATTTTGAGTTACAACTCTTAATCCATTATCAAGTTTAGTAATTTTCAACATTTTTATATATTTTGTAGAATTAGTGATTTTAGAATGTCTTTATTATTATTTAATATAGTCATCTTTTCTTCTTTATCAAAGAATTTAGATAAATCTTTTGGCAATACAGGAGGCTCTCCAGTAGCCTTTTCTATTACATCTCCAAATTTTGCTGGATGAGCACAGGCTAAACTAACCCATGGTAAATTTCCCTCTTTTTCAAGTAGGACATGTAAGCCAGTTGCTGTGTGAGGGTCAGCCAAATAATGATATTTCTCTTTTATCTCTTTGATTGCATTTATTGTTTCATCATTACTAACTGCCGTTGTTGAGTAACAGGACTGTAAATCATTCTGTATATTTTTATCAAAAGTATAAGAGTTATTTTTAGAAAATTCTTTAAATATATGGTTGATAGATTCACTATCTCTTCCTGAGCTCTCAAATAATTGTCTTTCAAAATTACTTGAAACTTGAATATCCATACTTGGACTATACGTTTGCGTAACAACATTTTTTTTCATCAAGCCTTTACTAATTGAAGAATGTAAAATATCATTTTGATTAGTTGCTATATGCAGTTGATTAATTGGTAATCCCATATTTTTTGCAACATTAGCTGAAAAAACATTTCCAAAATTTCCCGAAGGAACAATAAAATTTATTTCCTTTTCATCAATTTGTAAAAAAGCCCAAAAATAATAAACAACTTGCGCTATAAGTCTCGCCCAATTAATTGAGTTAATTGCTGTTAGAGATGTTTTTTGTTGAAGATCATCATCAATAAATAATTCTTTTACAATTTTCTGACAATCATCAAAATTTCCCTTTATTGCAATATTAAAAATATTTTCATCTTTTACTGTTGTCATTTGTCTTCTTTGAACCTCTGATACTCGTTTATATGGGTGTAAAATGAAAACATTTATGTCTTGCTTACCTCTAAAGGCATGTATTGCTGCGGAACCCGTATCTCCTGAAGTTGCCCCAAGAACAGTTAATTTTTTTGAAGCTTTAGGAAGAGCATATGTAAATAAATTACTTAAAAATTGAAGAGCATAGTCTTTAAAAGAAAATGTTGGCCCATAAAATAACTCTAAAATATATTTATTCTGATCAATTGTTGTTACTGGGGCAATCTTAGGATTAGAAAAATTTTTATAAGATTCATCAATAATTTTTTTTAAATCATTTTTAGAAATCTCAACAGAAACATATGGATGAATAACTTCAATAGCTAATTCCTCGTAAGTCTTATTCTTTAATGAATTGATATCAAGGGCAGGCCATTCATGAGGCAAAAATAAACCACCATCTTTTGATAAACCTTGGAATAATATTTCAAAAAATGATAAATCAAGGTTACTATTTCTTGTACTTAAATACTTCATTTAAAGATATCTGTTTTTTATATAGTCTTCAAAATACTTAGCATTTAAATTAGAATTTGTAACCTGTTGAAGTATTTCATTTGATGAGTACAAACTCGCTTTAGAATGAACATTAACTTTCAACCATTGTAGTAATTCTTTAAAATCACCTTTCTCAACTTGATCATCTAAATTCAAAACATCTTGACGAAGTTGTGAGGCAAGTTGAGCTGCTGTTAATGCTCCAAGTGAATATGTGGGAAAATAACCAAATAGCCCAGCATACCAATGAACATCTTGGAGGCACCCATTAGAATCCATATCAACTTCTTTATTAAATAATTTTTTATATTCGTAATTCCATAATTCTGGAATATGACTAATTTTTATTTCATTATTAAATATTTTCTGTTCAAGATTAAATCGTAAAATTATATGTAAGGGATATGTTACTTCGTCTGACTCAACACGAATAAAAGATTTATTAACACGCGTACCAATTTTATAAATATTATCAACATCCCAACATTCATTTTTTAAATCAAATTTATTTTTTAAAATATGTGATAAGAATTTCTTAAAGGGCTTAGATCTTGTAATTTGCATCTCTATTAATAAGGATTGACTTTCATGCATTGCCATTCCTCTTGATTGACCAGCTGGTTGGTATTTCCACTGTTCAGGTAAATTAAGCTCATACATCGCATGACCTGTTTCATGCATAATCCCTTCTAAAGATGAAAAAGGATCACTTTCATTATATCTAGTAGTGATACGAATATCTTGATAAGCCCCACCACAAAATGGGTGCTGACTTATATCTAGTCTACCTCTGGAAAAGTCAAAACCTATGGCATTCATCAGATGCAAACCAACTTCTTTCTGCTGTTCTGCTGTCATTAGATTACTAATTGAAATTAACTTTTCTTCACTTTGTTTTTCAATAATTTCATCAATTAAAGGTACTAGAAATAATTCGAGCTTTTCAAAAATATTTTTAATATCTTTTTCTTTTGATTGAGGTTCAAATTTATTAATTAAAGCTTCATACGGTGAACACTTCAATTTTTCAGCTAATATTAAAGATTCTTCTTTTGATAATTTTACTAATTCCTCAAGATGTGGTGCAACAATTTTAAAATCTGATTTATTTCTTGCCTCTTCCCAAATACCTTCACATTTAGCAGACGCGCTAGACAGTTTTTCTACAAGATCAGATGGCAAAGATGAAGACATGATGTATTCTCTTTCCATTTCTTTTAAATTAGATTTGTTTTCAGCATCAAGTTTTTCACTTTTAGCAAGATCAATTAATTTTCCCACATTTGTAGATGAGATTAACTGATGACGAATTTTTGATAGATAAGCTAATTGCTCTGCTCTATTTTCCCTCGAGTTTTTAGGCATCATTGTTGACATATCCCAATGTAAAATACCCGCTATGTCAGAACTTAAAGCTGCCTCATGAAATATTTGTTTTAGTTTTTTATAAGAAGTCATTTATTTTTTTTCAGATAAACTAAAAATAAAACAAAGAAAGCAAAACTCATCACAAACCATGTAATTGCATATTGAAGGTGATTATTACTAAAAGTAGGTATTAACTTTGAGGGAATTAGAAAAGGCTCATCTCCATTAGACATATTTTTAATAAAATATTTCTGGTTAATTTTAATTTCTAAAAATTTCTCAATTTCCTTAAGATTGTAAGTATACCACTCATTAGTTGTTAAATTATTTTTAGGGGTAAATAGTTTTGCTTTTCTTGGAAAGCGAATATATCCTTCTATCTCTTTACTAAAAATTTTATCATTTTTTAAAAAATATTCATGCTTATCTTGATTATACCATCCTTCATCAACAAGAATATTTTCACTACCAATAGTTTGTAAAATACTTGCCAATCTAAAACCACTTTGACCATTCAATGTTTTTGCTGGAAAAAAAATTTTAAATTTTCTATTTATTTTTGCATTAACTTTTACTTTTTGAAATTCAGTTTTTTCTGCAAACTGTAAATCAACAGCTATCTTAGAAGATGTTTGCTCAAATGTATTGATTAAACTCTGCTTCCACTCAAGTCTTTTAAGTTGCCAAATTCCTAAGCTGAAAGTTAATAAAATAGAAAATATTGTAAAGATTAAAAAAGGATAAGAAAGAGACTTAAAAATTTATGCACCCCAGATATATACACAGACATATAAAAATAACCAAACAACATCAACAAAATGCCAATACCAAGCAGCAGCTTCTAGACCAAAATGTCTATCTGGTGTCATATGATTTTTATATACTCTAAATAAACAAACACCTAAAAAGATAGTTCCCACCATAACATGGAAGCCATGGAAGCCTGTTGCCATATAAAAAACAGAAGGGTAAATTCCATCAGTAAACTTAAAATAATGATGAACAGCTTCATAATATTCAAATGCCTGAAGAAGTGTAAAACAAACACCAAGCCCAACAGTTAACCAAAGAGCTTGAATTGCTTGATCTCTATGCCCTTCGCGAACTGCATGATGAGCCCAAGTACAAGTAGTCCCAGACATTAATAAAATAAGTGTATTTAAGAAAGGAATATCTAAAGGATCAAATGTTTTAATACCCTCAGGAGGCCAGACTCCTACAGCTCCATTAGAATCAAAAGTTTCTGCAAACTCTTCTATAGGTAACTTAGGTGTTAAACTTGCATCAAAAAATGCCCAGAAGAAAGCAACAAAGAACATTACTTCAGAAGCAATAAAGAGAGCCATACCATAACGCAAACCAAGCTCAACCACAGGTGTGTGAGCTTGCTGAAATGTTGACTCTTTAATTACATCTCTCCACCATAAAAACATGACTGTTAATAATCCTATGGTTCCAAGAATTAATAACCATTTAGTGTCATAGTGCATATAGAAAACTAATCCAGCAGCCATTGCTAGACCTGCTATAGACGACAGGAATGGAAGTGGGCTCGGATCAACTAAATGATAAGGATGTTTTTGACCTACTGAAGAATTTTCACTCATAAATTAATTACTCTATATATTTAAAAAATGTATATGACAATGTTATCGTATCAATATCAGACATACCTGGATCCTCTACAATAGAAGGATCAATATAAAAAACAACTGGCATTTCGACTGTTTGATTTGGCTCAAGTGTTTGTTTTTCAAAACAAAAACATTGTGTCTTGATAAAATAAGGACCAACTTTTTCTGGAAGGACATTAAATGTCGCAGTCCCAGTAGTAGTGGTACCAGACAGGTTGGTAGCTTTGTATTTAACTATTTTATTCTCTCCTATTTTAAAGGTTATATTTTTAGGAGCTTCAAATGACCAATTAATACTATCATTTACATCTGCATTAAATTGAAGGGCAATATCTTGCTCTAAGGTAATTGGGGAAAAAGTTTCTGAAAAACTAGTTGTTCCTCCATAACCTGTTACACGACAAAATAAATTATAGAGAGGGACAGAAAAAGCAACAAGTAAAGTCATTAAGAAAACTAAAGAGAACAGCATTATAACTGTACGGTATTTAGCAGTCACCTAAACTCCAAGTATGTTAGCTTTATACATTGTCCATAAATAAAAAAAGGCAACAATTGCTAATAATATCAAAAGGGTGATATAATTTCTTTTTTTTGGATTTTTCATAATAAGATTAAATTATCGATTAAAAGTGCACTAAATAAACTGAATAAATAAAAAATTGTTAAAGCAAAAAATCTTAATCCTTCTTTATTAGGCACACCTTTCACCTCTTCGGAATTCTTTAACTTAAAAGCACTTCGAATTAAAACAAAATTCAAAACAGTAACTATCATAAAATAAAGATATCCAATCAGGTTACTATATAAAGGGGTATAACTTAAAAGAATTAAGATTATTGTGTAATAAATGATCTGGTTTTTTGTATCAGCTATACTCTTTACATTAGGTAGCATTGGAACTTTTACTTTTTCATAATCATTAAACCTATAAACTGACAAAGCCCAGAAATGAGGTGGAGTCCAAAAAAAAATAATCATGAACATCATTATAGGTAAATAATTAATTTCAGGCACAATCGTAACCCAACCAATGATAGGTGGTATGGCTCCTGCTGCTCCACCTATAACAATATTTAGTGAAGTTGATCGTTTTAACCAAAATGTATAAATTACAATATAAAATAATATTGTGAATAGGAGCAAGCTTGTCGCTAAAGTATTGCTAACGTAATACATAATCAAAAGAGAAATTATACCTGTAAAAAAACCGAAAAATAATGCTTCAGTTTTTGAAATAATACCAAGTGGTATGGGTCTAGTTTTTGTTCTTTCCATACTTTTATCAATATCTTCATCGAACCACATATTAATAGCAGCTGATGAACCTGCACCTAAACTTATTGATAGCAATACATAAAAATAGTTGATTGGTGATATTGTTTCAGGAGCTAAAATCATTCCAACAAAAGCCGTAAAAATCACAAGGATCATCACCCTTGGTTTCATTAAATAAAAATATCCTTGTAATTTTTTTACAAAAGAGTTTTCACTATATCTTACTTCTGAGGGTGAATTATTCACCAGTCTTATTCTTTAAACTCTGGTAAAGTCTCAAATTGGTGGAAAGGTGGAGGTGATGAAAGAGTCCACTCTAATGTGTCAGCACCTTCTCCCCATGGATTAGCTGCAGCTTTTTTTCCAAAGAAAAGTGAGTAAACAATCGAGAAGAAGAATATTAAAGTTGCTGCAAATGAGATGTAAGATCCATAAGTAGAAACTAAATTCCAACCTGCATAAGCATCAGGATAATCGGGGATACGTCTTGGCATCCCTGCTAAACCTAAAAAATGTTGAGGAAAGAACGTTACATTAACACCTATAAAAAATAACCAGAAGTGTAATTTTCCAAAAAATTCGTTGTATTGTCGTCCTGACATTTTTCCAAACCAATAATAAATTCCAGCAAATATACCAAACATAGCACCCATACTTAGAACATAATGGAAATGAGCAACGACATAGTAAGTATCATGCATAACAGTATCAATTCCTGCATTGGCTAGAATTACACCGGTTACTCCACCCAATGTAAATAAAAAGACAAATCCGATAGCGAATAACATCGGAGTTTCAAAAGTTAATGAACCACCCCACATTGTTGCAATCCAACTAAAAATTTTTATACCAGTAGGAACGGCTATTATAATAGTGGCTAACATAAAGTATGCTCTTAAATCAGCACTCAAACCAACTGTAAACATATGGTGAGCCCAAACAATAAAACCAATAAAACCAATAGATACCATTGCGTATACCATTCCTAAATAACCAAACACTGGTTTTCTCGAAAAGGTTGAGATAACTTGGCTAACAATTCCAAAAGCAGGTAAAATCATAATATAAACTTCTGGATGTCCAAAAAACCAAAATAAGTGTTGAAATAAAACTGGATCTCCACCACCTGCAGGGTTAAAAAAAGCAGTACCAAAATTTCTATCAGTTAGAAGCATAGTTATAGCTCCTGCTAGAACAGGAACAGCTAATAATAATAAGAAAGCTGTGATTAACATAGCCCATACAAAAAGAGGCATCTTATGGATAGTCATTCCTGGGGTTCTCATATTTAAAATAGTTGTAATGAAATTCACTGCCCCTAGTATTGAGGAGGCTCCAGCTAAGTGGAGCGCAAAAATTGCCATATCAACAGAAGGTCCTGCATGACCAAGTTTATTAGATAATGGTGGATAGATGGTCCATCCTGTTCCAGCACCAGTTCCAATAGTAGCAGAGACAATTAAAAGTACTAAAGCGGGTACAAGAACCCAGAAACTAAAATTATTCATTCTAGGGAAAGCCATATCAGGTGCACCGATCATTAAAGGTACAAACCAATTACCAAAACCACCTATCAATGCAGGCATAACAACAAAGAAAACCATTAGCAAACCATGGGCTGTAATAATTACATTCCAAGCTTGACCATCTGCGACAATATCTAATCCAGGAGCTGCCAATTCTGCTCTCATAACAAGAGAGAAAAAACCTCCAATTAAACCGGCAACCAAAGCGAAAATAATATATAGCGTTCCTATGTCTTTATGGTTAGTAGAAAAAAACCAACGTTTAATAAAGCCTGGTTTGTGATCGTGATGATCGTGATCGTGACTAACAGACTCTCCGTAACTCATAATTTTCTCCTATTTTGATAATGCAATTGTTCTATTATTTAATTCTGCAAATTCATTTTTAGCTTCATTTACCCAAGCAGCAAATTCTTCTTCACTAAGTGCCTCAATTACTACAGGCATATACCCATGTCCAGTGCCACAAATCTCTGAACATTGACCTCTATAAATCCCTGGTCTGTCAATTCTCATCCATGTTTCATTTAATCTTCCAGGTACTGCATCTTTCTTCACACCAAGGGAAGGCATGGCAAAGCTATGTAAAACATCTCCAGCAGTGACTAAAACGTGAATATTTTTATTAACCGGTAATACCAGTCTGTTGTCAACAGTAAGTAACCTAGGCTCCCCTTCCTTTAATTCTTCCTCAGGAATTAGATAACTTTCAAAAGACAGATCATCATGTTCAGGATATTGATATTCCCAGTACCATTGATGGCCAATAACTTTTATTGTCATATCAGCTTCTGGAATTACATCTTGCTCATAGAGAAGTTTAAATGACGGAACAGCCATAAATATTAATATTACTACTGGGATAGCCGTCCACAATGTTTCTAAAAGAGCATTGTGAGTTCTTTTTGAAGGTGTTGGGTTTGCTTTTTTTCGAAAACGTATGGATACATAAATTAGCAAGAATAGTACGAAAACTGTAATTGCTGTCATCATTATTAGAACAAAGTTATGCAGATCAAAAACACTCTGCATTACAGGGCTTGCTGGCTCTTGAAAGCCTAATTGCCAATCAGTTGCACCGTTCGATAAAACTGGCAAACTAATAAATATCGAAACAAGAGATAGAAATATTTTCATTTTTGAATGTATATATACTATATTTTTAAATTATCAGTAGTTTAAGCAATTAAACTTGGGTTTATTTTAGGACAGGTTGTCGCTTATCAACCATAGATTGTATACAAAATAAAGAAGAAATTGCAGCTGTATCAGATCTCAATATTCTTGAACCCAATGTCACGTGCAGAACGTTTTTTTGTTTTTTAATTAATTCTCTCTCCTCAATACTAAAGCCACCTTCAGGACCGATAATTACGGACCATTTTAAATAATTATTTAAATTTGATCTCAACTCATCATATATAGAGGGGAGATTAGTATCTGACTCATCACAAAACACTAGAGCGCGATCATCTGGCAATTCTTTTATCATCATATATAAATTAATAATTTTTTCTATTTTTGGGACATCTAATCTTTCACATTGTTGAGCAGCTTCAATAGCATTTAGTTCTAAATTTTTATAATTTAATTTATCAAAATTTGAAAATTCAGTTTTACATGGGATAAACTTTGAAACACCTAACTCTACTGCTTTTTGTATTATAATATTTAAGCGAAATAATTTAATTGGAGCAAATATTAACCAAATATCAGGCTGTGTTTCAAATTCTCTAATTTTTTTTTCAATCTTTAAAGCTGTTTTATCTTTTGAAATTGAAATAACATGTGATCTCCACTCTCCTGTAACTCCATCAAATAAATTGATTGCATCATTTAATTTAACCCTGAGAACATTTTTGAGAAAATGATGCTGTTTTTCCTTAATATATATCATTAAGTTTTGAGAGATCTTTTTTTCTATAAACAATCGGGTTTTAGACTTTTTCATCACATTAGGGTATTAGAATTATTATTATAATCTTTATATCAAGATGGATAAAATATTTCCTGAAAAAATACATAATTATTTTGAATTAATTCGATTAAATAAGCCTATAGGATTCATGCTTCTGCTATGGCCCTGTTGGTTTTCTATTGCTTACTTAGAATTTTCTGAACAATATTTGCTTGGCTACTATATTATTTTTATTATTGGATCAGTGATCATGAGAAGTGCCGGTTGCATCATTAATGATTTAATTGATCAAGATATAGATTCTAAAATTGAAAGAACAGCAACAAGACCCCTTGCATCAAAAAAAATAACTAATTTTAATGCAATTATTTTTTTATTTGTGCTTTTAGTTATTGGGTTATTAATTTTATTACAATTTAAAACTGAAACTGTTTTAGTAGGGTTCTTGTGTACTCCTTTAATTGTACTTTATCCATTAATGAAACGTATAACTTTTTGGCCTCAATTATTTCTTGGTATCATTTTTAATTGGGGGGTAATAATTTGTTCAGTAGAATTTTACGGAACTATAACAAAAGAATATTTAATTTTATATCTAGCGTGTGTTTTATGGACTATTGGATATGATACAATTTATGCTTATCAAGATTTAACAGATGATAAGAAAAATAGTATAAAATCAACAGCTGTTCTATTTGAAGATAATGGTAAATATTTAGTCATAACTTCTTATGCCTTAATGCTAATCATGATTGGTTACTTGACATTACATCAAACTTTTGAAATTCTTAAACTGCTAGTGTATTTGTGTATCTTTATCTATATTATTGCTAATATATTAAAGTGGGATCATAAATCTGAACAAAATTCTGGAAAAAAATTCCGCCAAAACAACGTTTTTGGTGCTATTATTTTTCTATATTTACTGAGCTTTTAAAAACATGGGATATTTCAACGTAAATAAAAATTCTGTTATTTCACGCCTTATTAATAATTATTTATTAAGTCATAAAATTACAATCTTTATTGCTTTATTAATGATGATAATTTCAGCTGGTGCTACAGGTTTACATGCTTGGTTAGTACAACCTGCACTAGATGAGGTTTTAATTAAGGGAAATAAAGATATGTTATTTTTAATTCCAATTGCCATCATTTTAGTAACTTTATGCAAAGGATTAGCAACTTACACTCACTCTTATCAAATGAGTAAAGTGGCACATTCCATCATTGCAAAACTGCAATCACAAATGTTTGAAAAACTAATGTATCTAAATTTAACTTATTTTAATGATTCTAAATCAGGGAACCTGATATCTAGATTAATTAATGACACATATTATTTAAGAATGGCAATTGTAAAATCAGTTACTGCTGTAATCAAAGATATATTAGTAATGGTTTTTTTACTGGGTAATATGTTCTATCAAAGTTGGTCTTTAACACTTTTTGCATTCTTTGCTTTTCCTTTAGCAATTTGGCCAATAAAAAAAATTGGAAAAAGTATAAGAAAAATTACTTATGAAATACAGAATGAAATTGCAAAATTTTCTAATGTATTATCTGAAAGCATAAAAGGAATACGCCAAGTTAAAGCTTACAATAGAGAAGATTTCGAGAAGAAAAGAGCTTTTAATAATATAGAATATATAAAAAGAAATTTCATCCGATCAGCTTTTATAAGTAATAGATTAAGCCCATTAATGGAGTTTATTGGAAGTTTAGCTGTTGCTGTATCAATTTATGCAGGGGGAGTATTTGTTTTAAATGAAACCATGACAACAGGTCAATTTATGAGTTTTCTAGTAAGTCTCCTATTAGCGTATCAGCCTGTCAAAGCTCTTGGCAATCTTAACATAAGTGTTCAAGAAGGATTAGCAGGTGCAGAAAGAATTTTTTTGTTGCTAGATACATCAAAAGATAAGTCAGAAAAACATTTAGAGTCTAAAAATATTAATTTAAATGGAAATATTGAATTTAATAATATTAGTTTCTCTTTTGAAGAAAAAAATATTTTAGAAAGTATCAATCTAACAATTGAGTCTGGCAAAAAAACTGCTTTTGTTGGTTTGTCAGGAAGTGGAAAATCAACATTAATAAATCTATTGCTTAGATTTTATGATGATTATTCTGGTGATATTAAAATTGATAATCATAATATTAAATCGCTATCTCTTTTTGATTTAAGGGAAAATATTTCGCTAATCACACAAGAAACCCTTTTATTTAATGAGAGTATATTGGATAATATTAGATATGGTAACATGTCTTCTGACGATAAGAAAATTCAAGAAATAGCAAAGCTATCAGGCGTTAGTAAATTTGCAGATCAACTACCTGAGAAATTACATACGGTTGTTGGAGAAAGTGGAATAAAATTATCAGGTGGACAAAGACAAAGAATAGCAATTGCAAGAGCGTTAATTAAAAACGCACCAATCTTAGTTATGGACGAGGCCACATCATCTTTAGACAATTTAACTGAAAGAGAAATACAGAAAGCACTAGATGAATTAATGAAAGACAAAACTACAATCATAATTGCTCATAGGTTAAGTACGATTAAAGATGCGGATATTATTTTCACAATTGAAAATGGTAAAATTGAAAATAAAGGCAATCATGAACATTTGATGGAACATTCTGCAGTTTACAAAAAATTACAATTGCAAGAAAAATCAAATGAAAATTAAAAAAAAAATAATAAAGAATTATTTTATACAACAATTACTAGCATTAGTTAGTGTCATATATATTAAATTGGTAGCGGTAACTTCATCCATAATTATTAAAAATATAGAAACACCGCAATTTTTCTGGAAAAATAATAAACCATTTATTTTAGCATTCTGGCATAGTCAGTTAATGATGATAAGTTATTGTTGGAAGTCTGAAACTAAAATTAATATCCTAGCATCTGGTCATAGTGATGGACGATTTGGTGCAATAGTTGGAAAATATTTTAAACTTAATAACATTCCCACATCCTCAAATGAAAAATCAATATCTCTTAAACCTGTTTTTACATTGTTAAAAAATTCACAATATATCGGCATAACTCCAGATGGGCCAAGAGGGCCAAATCAAAAAGTCTCAGACGGTATAATTAAAATATCAAAAGCTACTCAAGTCCCAATTATTCCTGTTGGGTTTGCCTCATCCAAATATAAAACATTAAAATCATGGGATTCCTTTTTAATTACTAAACCTTTTTCTAAGAGTGCCTTTGTATGGGGGAAAGCAATCGCCATACCAAAAAATTGTACTAACAATGAAATTGAAGAGTATAAAAACATACTAGAAAAAGAATTAAACATTTGTGTAGAAAAAGCTAAAATCGAAACTGATGCATAAATTATATAAAATTATATCTTACTTCCTAATACCTCTAATAAAAATTAACACATTCATAAGAATTCTAAACAAAAAAGAAGATAAAATTAGGTATAAAGAAAGATTTGGTTTTACCAATTTACAAAAACCCCTAGGAAAAGAACTTATTTGGATTCATGCTTCTAGTGTTG
>JAQBWI010000017.1 GCA_027625355.1 Pseudomonadota bacterium | reverse complement strand
TTCAATTACGTAAATTTTTTTATGAAAACTGTATTAATAATCAACGGGAAAAAAAATGTTTAAATTCATAATAGACCGAAACGAAAAATTTATTAGTAATATGCAATGGTATGATATTGGTTTAGTAAAATTATCAGTTTTTATTATTACTTTACTTCTAGCCAAATATGTAACTATTTTGTTGCAAGCTCCGTGGTTTTGGTATGTGTTATTGTTTTTAGTTGTAAGTGTGCGCCCTTATTATCTTGCATTTAAAAAAAGCTAATTAAATAATTTTAAAAATAATGTAATTTGGGATATAAGAAAAAAATCAGATAGTTATTCTCTGTAAATGAATGTCCAGGTAACGGTATTCCCTGTGACGAATACCTCTTTAAAAGGAGGTTATTATGACTCAACAACATAAACACTTAATTGTAAGAGCTAATATTAGTTGGTGTCCGCAAGAAGAAGATTTAAATAAAATTTCTGACTGGGTGAGAAGTCTTATTAAAGAAATCGATATGAAGCTTTTATCAGGTCCTTATACAATGTATGTTAACGAAAAAGGCAACAAAGGAATGACTTCAGTAGCAATTATTGAAACTAGTCATATAGCATTACATATTTGGGATGAAACCAGTCCGGGCTTAATGCAATTAGACGTCTATTCATGTGCTAATTTTTTTCCTCAAAGTGTATTTAATAAAGTAAATGACTTGTTTAAAACTACAAAAATGGAATACAAATTTCTTGATCGAGAAAAAGAATTAGTAGAAGTTAAAGAGTAAAGGATATTATTGTTTTAATCTGATTTCTGAAAGGGAAGTGATAGGCCTTACCACTTCCCACGCTCCCTATAAAGATATTAAAAGAAATACCAAATGATGATGTAGATTAATCCTACCCACCAGATAATATTTCCGATTATCCAACATAAAAAGCCTAACATTAGTTGCCTCTGCTTTTCATTTTATTAGCGAGGTGCGTAGCTTGTATGTGAGTATATCGTTTCAGCGATGCTAGACTTCGCCAACCACCTTGTGCCGATAGTTCAGCGATGCTCCAATTTTCATGAGCCAGGTCTGTTGCTCCTTGATGCCTTAACCTATGAAAAGTAAACACTCCTTTTAGATCAGCGTCTCTTAATACCTTTTTCCAACATGAATCAAATGCAGCAATAGATTTAACGGGAAAGAATCTTCCGTCTGCCGTATCAGGTAGCGATCTTAATATCTGTAAACATAGAGGGCTTAATCCTATCGTTCTAGGTACTAGCGTTTTAGTTTCACTAATTGTTGCAGTAGCTTGCAGCCAATTTATATGCTTTTGTTTTAAACGCAGAAGCTCCCCTCTTCTGCAAAGTGTTTCTCTAGCAACTATAACTATTTCCTTCATGAAATAAGGTGGTTTAGATGCACATACTTTTAATAATCTATTCCACTCTTCCGTAGTCAGCACCCGATCAATAGGTGGTGGTTCTTGAGGAAGTGTTATCTGAGATACAGGATTATTTGTTATCGGGATATCGTGTTCAGCTTTAACTTTATTTAATGCTCTTGATATAAACATTAGATATTTCTTTACTGTGCTAGGAGACTTACCCTCCTCTAACATTTTATCTCTAAACTTAGCTAATCGTGAACTAGATAGATCATTTAAATAAACCCCTCCTAATTGAGAGGTCATTATTCTTACCATTGATTTTTCTTTGTAGAGGCTCCTGGAGTTTCGTTTCAGATATTTGTCGAAATAAATATTAAAAACCTCTTCTAAATTTATATCGATTAATTTCTCTACCTGGTCAACCTTCCGAAAGACACCTGTCTCTATTTGTGCCTCTGTTTTATAAGCCCATTTACTTGCGTCTGATTTCTTCCAAAAAGATTTTGTGACAGCAACATTTTTCTTTCTCACTAGCACTTGCCACTTTTTGAAATGCTTTCTAATTGTAGCCATTTATTCCTTTCTAAGTGTGACGTATGTGTGACGAAACACTAATTAGGAATATAGAAACTAAAATATGTGGCTGGGGCGGCAGGATTCGAACCTGCGAATGTCGACTCCAAAAACCGATGCCTTACCGCTTGGCGACGCCCCAATAAACCTAAGCCTAACTATCAAAATAAATCTTTTTAACAAGAAATTTGTTATCAAATAATCAATTTGATTAGACGTGATTATGTTATACTATATTCATAAGATATCTTAAAAACTATAAATAATGATTGAAGAAAATAAATTTGGATTTAGGGATAAAAGAGGACATTTTGTTCCCAAAGAAGCAGCTGATAAAAACCCATTATGGATTTTACCCCTTAATTTAAAAAAAATATTTAATTGGTTTATTTTTTCTTATATTTTTTCTTGGAATCTTTTTTATCTCTTCATTGCCTTCATAGCTTATTATTTTTTTACTCCTCCAATTTCTGAAATGAAAACCTTTTCAACAGGTTGGATTTCAGAAATACTTCTTCGAAACTATGTTATGGGAACAATTTTTTTTAGTCTTATACATATTCCTCTTTATGTTCGTAAATCACAAGGAATAAAGTTTAAATTTAATCCTAATTGGCCTGAAAAAATTCAGAAGTTATTTACTTTTAATAAACAGATTTTTGATAATTTATTTTGGAGCTTATTTTGGGGTGTTCCTATTTGGACAGCTTATGAAGTTTTATCTTTGTGGTTTTATGCATCTGGAACTTTACCATTTATTAAATTCGATGAATCACCAATATATTTCTTTTTAATCCTTCTATTTATTCATGCTTTCAGAGACGCACATTTTTATTTAGTGCACCGTTTTTTACATTTTAAATTTATGTACAGAATTGCTCACTCAGTTCATCATCGAAATATTAATCCTGGACCGTGGTCAAGCCTTTCTATGCATCCTATTGAGCATCTACTCTATTTTTCTGGAGTTATTATTCACTGGATTATAATCTCTCACCCCCTACATGCCATCTATCACTTGTTTCATGCAAGTCTTGGGTCAGCTAATGGACATATTGGCTTCAAACAAATGCTTTTAAATGATAAACGTTCAATTGATCTTAGTAATTATAATCACTATCTTCACCACAAATATTTTGAAGTAAACTATGGGAATCTCATGATTCCATTTGATCAATGGTTTGGAACGTATCACGATGGTTCTGAAAAGATGCATAATCAAATGCAAACAAGATTAAGAGAAGCTCAAAGAAAATAATCTGATTATTCGTTTTTTCACATATAAAGCTCAGAATCACCTATAAAAATCTAACAAAACCTCACTTTAGTTGTTATGTTTTCAATATAGGCTTGTTTCAATGATCAGTTTGTGTTTATAGTAAAATAGTTAAATTATACTGGAGGAAATATGAAAAAATTACTTGCGGTTATTTCTTTAGTTCTTGCTCAATTGTTGTTTGTTTCAACAGTTTCAGCTATGCCAACTAATAGTAACCAACTATCCGATCCTCGTGTCAGACAAGCTTTATGTATGGCTATTGACATGGTGACAATTGGTGAAACATTATTTGAGGATCAAATTATCCCAGCAGATAGTCTTTTACCTAACGGTCCATTAAAGGCGCCTAATTTGCCTGATTACAGCTACAACCCTGAAAAAGCTCGTCAACTTTTAGCTGAAGCTAATTGGGATTCTGAAAGAGAACTTGATATGGTTTTCTATTATGGTGATCAATCAACTGCTGATCTAATGGCAGCAATTCAAGCTTACTTTGCTGATGTTGGTGTTAAAATGACATACCGTCTTTTACAAGGTGATGTTGGAGCACAATTAAATTCTGTTCCTGCAGATGGTGTGAACGGACCTGCAGCAGTTGACTATGACTTAGGTTATGGTGCACGTGCAGCTATGGTTATGCAAGAGTATTACAACACTTTTAAAACTGGTTTAAACCCTCAAACACCTGGTGATCCTAAAATGGATGCTTTGATTGAGAAAATTAACTCAAGTGCAGATCCTGAAGTACTTAAGCCTTATTTCTTTGAAATACAGCAGTACCAAATGGAGCAAGTAAACATCTGTCCATTATACTATCAAAAGTTATTCATCTATGAGAGTAACAAAGTTGATAGAAATGGCGGTGCTTATGGAAACGCTCAATACAATTATAATTGGGATATTGCTAATTGGAACGTAAGTGGTGGCACTTTACAAACTAATACTGGTCCAGTTGAGTTCTTTGAACAGCCTTGGTACAACCTAGGTCTATGGATTCATAACAAAGTAGTCTTTGATAGACTTCTTGTTGCTGATGGAGCAATGCAACCAATTGGAACATCTATGGCAGAGAGCTTTGATCTTTCTAGCGATGGTATGACTTTAACTTTTAAATTAAAAGATGGTCTTACTTTCCATGATGGAGAAGCAGTAACAGTTGAAGATGTTGCATTCAGTATCCGTTCAGCGATGAAAGCTCCTCAAATGCATGCTTTGATTGGTAACACTGTTGGATCTATTAAAGGCGCTGATGCGTTTAAAGATGGATCAACTAATGATGTTGCTGGTATTAAATATAATATTGCTGATAGAGTTATTACTTTAGAGTTATCAAAAATTGACCCTAATATTTTAACTACTTTCACACAATTTGCTATTTTACCTGAGCATTTACTTGGTGATACTGATCCATTAAAATGGCAACAAAGTGACTTCTGGCAAAAACCAGTAGGATCTGGAGCGTTTCATATAACTGAAGTTAAAATGAACGACTATGCTAAATTTGAGCCATTTGATAACTATCATGGAGGCGTAGCTGGTTTTGATATCATTGCTTACCCTAGTTATGATGGTGATGGTAACTTAATTAAAAATGCTGCTGCAGGAAAAATGGACTACGGATTTACTAAAAACGTAGCCGACGTTGCTGCACTAGATGCTATGGACAATATGATGACTAAAGCTGTTGATATCCCATACACTCGTATGATGTGGATTATGCAGTATCCAAAACCATAGTTAACACAAACTAACGAACTGAGGCCTCAATGGCCTCAGTTTTCTAAATTCAAATCTGAGAAGCAACCGTGGTAACATATACTATTCAACGACTATTTATTTTCTTCCCCATGCTTCTTGTCATAAGCTTTCTTGTCTATCTTGGTTTAGAGCTCGCACCCGGTGATGCAGTTTCTCATATGATCAGCCCTGAATTAGCCTCAACAATAACGGCTGAACAACTTAATGCGATGCGTGAAGCATATGGATTAAATCAGAGTTTTTTGACACGTTACTGGCTATGGCTCACTAGCATGATTCAAGGAGATATGGGTTATTCGATGGCTGGAGGAGTTGCAATATCAGAAATCATGGCAAAAACTATTCCTGCAACTTTAGAACTGTCTATAGTTGCTCTTATTTTTTCAACAATAATTGGTTGCTCACTAGGTGTTATTAGCGCTCTTAAAAGAGGATCAGGAACGGATAACTCTCTTACAGTGGCAGGTATGGCTGGCGTTTCCATACCAGAGTTTTTTTTTGGATTAGTTGCTATACTGTTATTTGCTATAGAACTTAGATGGCTTCCTGTTGGTGGAAGGTTACTTCCGCATTACGAAACTGTATGGGACCGAATTCCTAATATTGTTTTACCATCAATGGTTTTAGCACTAATGATGACTGCTGGTGCTATGCGTTATGCAAGATCATCTATGCTAGATGTTCTGTCTAGAGAATTTATTACAACTGCAAGATCAAAAGGAATGCCAGAATGGCGCATTAATATACTTCATGGTTTTCGAGTTGCTTTAACACCTGTTGTGGTCTTAATTGGATTTAGACTCCCGCTTTTAATTGGTGGCTCCACAATAATAGAACAGGTATATCAATGGCCGGGCATTGGCAGTATGTTTATTAGATCAGTTCGTGCTTCCGATTATCCCTTAGTAATGACAATATCTCTAATGTATGTTTTTGTTGTCTTAACCGCGAGTCTTGTAATTGATATTTTAACAGCTTTAATAGATCCTCGAGTCAGATTAGGTAAAGAGTAATGGCAAAATCTTCTTTAGATAAAAAATTTGATAAAATTAGAGAAAGAGAGGAATCTAAATCTTTTTCTACAAAAAAAAGAAGTAGGATAATAAGTAAGTTTGTTAATAACAAATTAGCAGTCTTTGGTTTAATTATTTTTAGTATTATTTTATTGGCAACAATTTTCGCTCCACTTCTTTCACCATATGATCCAATGCGAGTAGATCTTCGATCAATGAGACAAGCCCCTTCATTCGATCATTGGTTCGGAACAGATAACACCGGCAGAGATGTTTTTACACGAGTTCTTTTTGGCGGCAGAGTTTCTATATTTATAGGTTTGGGAAGCGCTATTCTCTCGGCATTAGTTGGTATCGCTGTAGGATGTTATGCAGGCTATAAAGGGGGTTGGATCGATGTTATTGCTTTGAGAATATCTGAAATATTCATGTCTTTTCCGCAAATCATTCTAGTTCTTTTACTGGTCTCTATAACTGGCCAAAGCTTATTTAATTTAATGGCAATTTTTATCGTAACTGGCTGGGGGGGTATGTACAGGCTAGCTAGAGCTCGGATGCTATCTCTGAGAGAAGAGGAGTATGTTCAAGCATTAAGAAGTTTTGGATTATCAACGTTTACAATTTGCTACAAACATATGCTACCCAATGCTCTGAGCCCAATTATGGTAAACATTACGTTATCAACTGCAATGTTTATTTTGACAGAAGCAGGACTGAGTTTTTTAGGCTTAGGGGTGCCTCTGAACATTCCAACTTGGGGAAATATTTTGAATGTTGCTCAAGATATTTTAGTTCTACAAAATTATTGGTGGATGTGGGGTCCTGTCGGTATTGTAATTTCTGTATTTGTACTGTGCGTAAATTTTATTGGAGATGGTTTGAGAGATTCAACTGACCCATCGCAGCAAGGATAATCATGAGTGATAAAAATGATATAGCTCTGTCAGTAAGAAACTTAAAAACTTTCTTTTATACTAATAATAGATGTAACAAAGCTGTTAACGGAGTTTCGTTTGATGTTAAAAAAGGGAAAACACTGTGTATCGTTGGCGAAAGTGGTTGTGGTAAGAGCGTAACTGCAGCAACGATAATGCAACTTCTACCTACTTTATCTCGTATTGAAGAAGGGGAAATTATTTTTCAAAAAGATGATAAAAAAATCAATATAGAAAAACTTGAAAAAAACGGAAAAGAAATGAGATCTATAAGAGGCTCTGACATTGCTATGATTTTTCAGGACCCAATGACTGCTCTTAATCCCGTGTACACTGTTGGTTTTCAAATTAGTGAAAACCTCAAATATCATACAAATTTAAACAAAAAACAAATACGAGAAAAATGCATATCTTTGCTTAGTGATATGGGAATTCCACTACCTGAAAAAAGAGTTGATGAATATCCTCATAGTTATTCTGGAGGGATGAGACAAAGAGCAATGATAGCAATGGCAATGGCTTGCAATCCAAAAATTTTAATTGCTGATGAACCAACAACCGCTTTGGATGTTACAATTCAAGCACAAATATTTGAATTGATGGATAGACTTAAAAAAGAAAATGATACAGCAATTATTTTAATAACTCATGATATGGGTGTTGTTGCTGAATTAGCTGATAATGTTGCTGTTATGTATATGGGTAATATTGTTGAAGCAGGAACTGCTGATGATGTACTTAGAAGACCCACACATCCTTACACAAAAGCTTTACTTGAATCTGTTCCCGTTCTTGGAAGAGGAAAAGATCAAGAAATAAACCCTATAAAGGGTTCAACTCCAGATCCATATAACAGGCCAGTTGGTTGTCAATTTGCACCTCGGTGTAATTGGAAAACTGAAAGTTGTGATGTGATGCCAGAGATAGAACAAATTAATGAGACACATCAGATACGATGTCATAAATATGAACAATTTTTTGAAAGTTATAATGGAAAAAGAGATACTTAAATTAAAAGGAGTGAAAGTTCACTTTCCTGTAAAAGCAGGTATATTTGATCAAACTGTTGGTCATGTATTGGCTGTGGATGGAGTTGATTTAGATATCTTTAGAGGAGAAGTTTTAGGTCTTGCAGGAGAAAGTGGTTGCGGAAAAACAACATTAGGAAAAGCTATACTTAGACTTGTTGAACCTACTGCGGGTGAAGTGAAATATATTTCTACAGAAGGGGAAGAAACAGAAATTACATCATTAGCAAAAATTGATATGGATCAATTTAGAAAAAAATTGCAAATTGTATTTCAAGATCCTCACTCATCGTTAAATCCCTCGTTCACAATTTTTGGTTCTTTACAAGATCCCCTTAAAAAGTTTGGAATAAAATCAAAAGAGGAGAGAAGAAAAATTATTGGTGATCTCTTGGAGTCTGTAAATATGCGAAGAGAATACATGGATAGATACCCTCATGAATTTTCAGGGGGACAGCGTCAAAGAATTGGGATTGTCAGAGCTTTATGTTTAGAACCAGAACTAATTGTATGTGATGAAGCCGTTAGTGCGTTGGATGTATCAATTCAAGCACAGGTTCTTCAACTATTGATGCAATTAAAAAAAGATAAAAACTTAACTTATTTGTTTATTACACATGATCTAAGCGTCACTGAATATTTATGTGATCGAATTGCTGTCATGTATCTTGGGAGAATAGTAGAGTTATGTAAATCTGAAGATTTGTACAAGAACACCCTTCATCCTTACTCAGAAGCTTTAATTTCTGCAATACCAGTCGCTGACTTAGATAAAAAAACAAAAAGAATAATTCTAGAAGGTGATGTTCCAAGTCCAATGAATCCTCCTAAAGGATGTTCATTTCATCCTAGGTGTCCTAAGGCAAAAGATATTTGTAGATCTGAAACACCAACATTAAAAAAATATACCACTAATGGAAATGAGCACTTCGCATCTTGTCATTTAATTGATTTGCCTGAAATAAATTAAATGAAACAATTTGATCCAAACAATATTAACGGTGTTATACCTGCTATGATTACGTCTTTTAATAAAGATGAAAGCATTAATAAAGAAGGTATTAGAAAAACAGTAAACTATCTTATTTCTGAAAAAGTTGATGGACTTTACGTAACAGGTAGTACCGGTGAAACTTTTTTAATGTCACAAGAAGAAAAAAAACAAGCAATTGAAGTTATCGTTGAAGAAGTAAATGGCAGAGTACCAGTAATTGCACATATTGGTTCTATTGGAACAAAGATTACCACAGAGCTTGGAATGCATGCTGAAAAAGTTGGTGTTGATGCTTTATCAGCTCTCCCACCCTTTTATTATGGTTTTACTAATGAAGAAATATTTAATTATTATAGTGATATTTCAAATTCTACTAATTTGCCAATTACTGTTTATAATATTAGTAATGCCAATTTAATGGATTTAGATATGCTTAAAAGATTAGCATCAATTGAAAATGTAAAAGGTGTTAAGTATACCGCACCAACACATTTTAATTTTAGTAAAATCAAAAAAGAAATAGGCGAAAATTTTAAGATCTATTCAGGAATGGATGAAATGGCTTTGTCAGGTCTTATTTCAGGAGCAGATGGGATAATAGGATCTTTCTACAATTTAATGCCTGAGTTGTTTGTTGCTCTTTATACAAATATTAAACAAGAAAATATTAGTGAAGCAAAAAAAATACAAGAAAAAATTAATATAATTATTTTATATGCTTTAAGTAAGTCAGGTTATCCTTTTATTAAAATGGGTATGAAGTGGCTAGATGTTGATAGTGGATGTGTTAGAAGACCCTTTACTACCTTCATCGATAAAGAAATAGAAAATACAATTAAGAATGATTTAAAAAAAATTGCCGATCAAAATGATTTGTCAGGAATTAAGTTTTTAGATGCGATCTAAATTTATGGGAAAAGGTCAAAAATTATACTCAAAGGCAAAACAAATAGTTGCTGGTGGTAATATGCTCCTCTCTAAAAGACCCGAAATGTTTTTACCAGAACAATGGCCTTCATATTTTTCAAAAAGTAAAGGCTGTGAAGTATGGGATCTGGATGGCAAGAGATACATTGATACATTGATGATGCCAGGAACTAATTCACTCGGTTACAATTATGAAGAAATTGATGAAGCTGTTAAAGAAACAATTAATAGCGGGAACATGTCGACTTTAAATGCTCCTGAAGAAGTTGAGCTTACAGAGAGACTTGTAGAATTACATCCTTGGGCAGATATGGCGCGTTTTGCTAGATCTGGAGGAGAGGCAAATTCGGTAGCAATCAGATTAGCAAGAGCGGCATCTGGCAAAGATAACGTAGCTTTTTGTGGATATCACGGTTGGCATGACTGGTATCTAGCCTCAAATTTATCAGATAGTAAAGGATTGGATGGTCATTTACTTCCAGGGTTAGATCCTCACGGGGTACCTAAAAATCTAAAAGATAGTGTGCACCCATTTGAATATAATAATTTTGATAAACTGGAAGAAATAGTCAAAACAAAAAATATTGGTGTAATTAAAATGGAAGTTTATCGCAATAAAGAGCCTGAAAATAATTTTCTTCATCGCGTTAGAAAATTAGCTAATGAACATAATATTGTTTTAGTATTTGATGAATGCACTTCTGGCTTTAGAAAAAATTTTGGAGGATTACATAAGTTATATGACGTTGAACCAGATGTAGCTATGTTCGGTAAGGCCCTTGGTAATGGCTATGCAGTTACTGCTGTATTAGGAAAAAGAGAAGTCATGCAAGCAGCAGAAAAATCATTCATTAGTAGCACCTTTTGGACCGAAAGAATTGGTTCAAGCGCTGCACTCGCTACACTAAAAGCAATGGATAAAGAAAAGTCATGGGAGAAAATAACCTCAACGGGTGAATCTATAAATAAAGAATGGATAAAACTATCTCAGGAATATGAATTACCTATCACTATAAGTGGACTTGCTGCTTTAACAACGTTTACTTTTAAAAGTAAAAATGCGTTAGCTTACAAAACTTTAATAACGCAAGAAATGTTAAAAAAAGGTTATCTTGCTGCTACTGCTGTATACGTTTGCACTGCGCACACGCCTGAAATTATAAAAACATATCTAGAAAATTTGAAATCTCTTTTTCAAATCATTAAAGAGTGTGAAGAAGGAAGAGATGTAATGAAATTATTAGAAGGTCCAATTGCTCATAGCGGATTTAAAAGACTTAATTAGTTTAAAGCAATAACTTTGTTCCCAATCTTTTTAAAAGGTAATCTTTTAAGATTGCTTGTGCACAATCCCTGACTATCTATATAAAAACTATAAGAAGAAATTGGATCATAAGCATCTTTATGCGATACAGCAGCTTTAATAACTATGAGCTTTGCCTCTTCTGGATTAATGTCTTGCGAAAGTAACTGCCCTAAATCCATTGGGGGTGTCTTAATTGATGTTAACAATAATGTTAATTGTTGAGTTTTTAATACAGCTGATAATCCCATATCTATGTGCATTCCCATCATTGATGCTAGATGTGATTGTTTATTTTTTAGAGTAAATTTTCCATCAGATAATTTTTGAATTATAGCTTTTATTTTAATTGGAGCTCCATGAAAATTATCAAATTTTGCCCCAACGTTAAGCTCTATTTCATTACCAACTTTACTTTGATGACATTTTTGGACGGAATCAGGATCATTTATTATCGCAACAATTCCTTCTTGATCAGATTGCAATAAACGACTTAGTAAATCTGTTGCATCTCCTGGGGTACCTCCCCCAATATTATCTGCTGGTTCAATAAGTAGAATCGGCTTATCTGAAACAGGAAGTGATTTAATTTTTTTTAATACTTCCTCTAAAGTATTTTCTTTTGGATAAGCAAAATCTATTTTTGCTTCAAGAACTTTAGCGAGAGATACTAAATAATTATTTGCAATTTTGACATCACCTTTAGTGCAGCAACTTAAACTAAAGCCACAATCAGCAATGTCAGCATATGAATATCCAGCCATTACATTAATGCAAATAATATCTTTATCATTTTTTTCTATTTTTTTTGCTTCAAGCAAAACAGATTTCATAGGATCGTTAGCAGTGCCAACGCCTGTTGGCGGTAAGATATATTTAGTTTTATAGTTTACTTGATTGACATTTGGATTTTCAAACAAATCATTTAATATTAAAGCAGCCTTTATAGCCGCATCTCGTGAATCACTATGTGGATTTTTTCTATAGGCATACACGCAAGTACTATTATCGATCATTTTATCAGATACATTTGCATGAAGATCTAAAACAGCTACTATTGGAATTGTAATATTTTTTTGTTTTAAAATATGATTAATTTTTTCTAAAAAATCTCCTTCAAAATCATCATGATTTTTACTAACCATAGCTCCATGAAGAATTAAAAATATTGCATCAATATTTTCACAGTTTTGCTCTAATTTTTCAAAAAATTTCATATCAAAAAAATTCTCAGCATCTTCATCAACTATACCAGAAGGTCTTGCAGACATTTGTATGCCCGAAATAATATCCCAATGTTTTTGTGAAGCGAATTCAATGAAACCATCAGTGGGAGATCCATTACCAGTGTTTTCTCTAATAATATCATCACCTATATTAATTATAAAATCACTTAAGGTCGTTGGTTGACTGAGAAATGTATGTGTTTCATGATAAATTCCGGAGAGAAAAATTTTTTTAGTCATTCATTAACTCTGGCAATTCATTTTTAGCAATTATTCTTATTTTCTTAACCTCATCTAATGTTGCTCCTTCATAAGGCCATAACACTTTTTCAGAAATAGGGCCCCATCCACCAACACAAGCAAGAAGTTTATCTAGACCTGTATTAGACAATCTAGTTGCAAGAGGAAGAATGTGCGTTTTCATAAAATTAACAACTCTAAGTTCAATTTTTTTAGCTTTTTCATAATCCGTATCAATTAAATCCCAAATCATGACTGCTCCATTTGGACTAAAGCAGGCAACATTTGAATATGAACCATTCGCACCAAGTGGTTTGCCAAAAACAACGCTATGTCCAGGGACAAAAACTGAAAAATTTTCTAATAAAGCTCTTCTATTCTTGTACCAAGCCTCATCTCCCCCTGCACATTTTATTCCTATAAGATTTGGAGCTTTATCATTCAGCTGTGAAATTTCTTCCAAACTAAGTAATACTTTTGCGTGTGGTGGATTATATAATATGAGATATCTATCTTCCACCACTTCCTGCATTCCCATAATAAAATTTAAAGACTCTTGATAAGTAGGCGGCCACCAATCAGGAAGAGTAATTTGAAAACCATCAGGTTTTAGCGAGGTTAATCTTATTGCTCTCTCACGACAAATACGCGGATTTGTATGACTTAAACCTAATTGAAATTTTTTATTTTTTTTTAAAGCTATCGATGAAACTATATTTGATAATTTATCAAACTCTTCTTCAGTTTGATTATGACATTCTGCTGCTGTCCCATTCGTATAAATACCATGCACACGTGAGTCACATAAAATGTTGACCTGTTCTTCAAATGCAACCCAATCTATTTTATCATTTTTTACAGGTAATAAAATTGCCCCCCAAATTCCCTTAGGTCTCTGTAAATTACTCATTGAGTTAATGTTTATGAAGCTGATCTTCTGCTTGTTTAACTATATCTAACCCCACTCTTTCACTCCAACCTTGAAGTAATTTTTTAGTGATTGGGCCAACTTTTCCATCAGCTATTGTTAAACCGTTATATTTAGTAGCTGGCATTATAGAATAAGGAGTGCTTGTCATAAATAACTCATCAGCAGTGGATAAATCATAAGGCTGAATAACTGCCTCAAAAACTTCTATATCTAGTGATTTAGCAACTTCAATTGTTGTAGCACGGGTTAAACCTTCCAAACAATTAGCTGTCGTAGGTGTGATTAATTTACCATCCCTCACCATAAATATATTCCCACCTTTATTTTCAGCAACATTTCCATAAATATCAAGCATTATACTTTGTGCATCAGGGTCAACAAGTTTTGCTTCCATTTCTCCTAAAGTATAAAACAATCGACTTCTATTTTTAAGACGTGGATCAAGAGATTGAGATGGTATGACTCTACTCGAAGGAGTAACAGCATGACATCCTTCTTTATAAAATTTAGCCCAAGGAAGTAAAATCATTGGTTGCGTGTAAATCATTACCGTTGCCTTGCTAACTTGTAGTGTTGGGTTTCCTCCCGTAATTGATAATCCTCTTGATATATTATGAACTAACCAACAATCTTCATTGTCACCATATGTTTCTTTGTTTACTGCAAGTAAATTGTTACTGACTTCAATCATTTCATCTTTCGTCATACCTGGATCAATACGGGTCAATTTTAAAGATTTATATAATCGCTCTACATGCTCAATTAATTTAAAAGGTTTATAATTAAATGTACGTGTTGATTCTGTTACTGTATCACCTAACAAGACAGCACTATCATAAATAGATATTTTAGCTTCATTATCAGGAACTAAATCTCCTGAAATATAAACTTTTCTATTTTTCATAAATTAAATTATTTTTTTTTCTTTCAGCTCATCATGTAATTTTTTTTGATAGGCTATTCCTTTTTCTTCATCATGTTTTGCTGAAACACCATGATACACAAATCCAAATGCTCTTCTGGAACGAACCGATGATTTATTTGAACTAGCAAAATGTATAGTTTTAGCATCATGCATTAAAAACATGCCAGCTTTTCCTTCAAACTTTACAGTATTTTTTGTATCCTCATCTGTACCAAAGTCTCTAACACCCTGAGAAAAACCTAAAATTTCAGATTTACCGTGCGGTCTATACTCTGCTTTTTTATGAGAGCCTTTAACATAATGAATACAACCGTTTTCATCATCAACATCTTCTAATGCCAACCAACCAGTAACAGCT
>JAQBWI010000016.1 GCA_027625355.1 Pseudomonadota bacterium | reverse complement strand
CCTTTAATAAAATCATTATGGGCAATATGAATGCTTCTTGCTATAGATAGAGTTAATCCAAGAGCCATTTCAGCAACAGGTTGGGCAAACACAGGTGATGTTGCCAGCACATGAATATTGTTTTCAAAACAATAGTCATAATCCATGTTATCCATGAAGTTACTCTCCACATTAAATACAGCTCTAAGCTTAGTTTGTTTTTGTATTAGGTCAGTCGGAAGATCTGGTTGACCAAAAATATAATGAGCATTAGGTAAATTTTCTTTGTAAAATTTTTTTTTATTTACTTTTGGTGCTTTTATTAAATTAAAATTTTTCTTTAAATATTTTAGATTATTCTTTGAAAACAAAATATCCATTGTTCTTGGAAAAGGATCAGTAATTATAATTGGTTTATTGCTAGCCATTAAAATATTTATATCAAACAGTTATCTTAGATTAGTAATAATAAAATGATAACTTTAATTGAGGAAATTAAACTCCCTTTCTTTGACTACCTTTCCCATCCAAGTGCTCTTTTAATGCTGCTTTTTTATTTTCAGTATCAGCGTTCATTAAAGTTGGACTTTCCCAGAATGCTGTTCCATCCAACCACTCATAGCCATGAGTTTCCATAACAATAACATATGTTTTATCTGACGCTTTTGCTCTTTTGTAAGCAGCTTCAAGTTCTGAAGTGGTTTTAACTGTTTCTCCATTTGCTCCCATGCTTTTTGCATGAGCTTCAAAATCAACAAATTGAAGGTTTTTAGCTCTCGCCGAACGTAAATTACAAATATACTCCTTACCTCCTTTTGCGAGTTGAAGCCTATTTATAACCATGTGGCCTCCATTATCACAAATGATAATAATGAGTTTTTGATCATATAGAACCGAGCTATAAATATCGCTATTATGTAAAAGATAAGAGCCATCTCCAACAAAAACAACAACATCTTGATCTGGTTTTGCCATCTTGATTCCAAGTGCACCAGAAATTTCATAACCCATACAACTAAAACCCCATTCTGTCTCAAAAGTATTTAATTGTTTTGGTTTCCAAATTTGAACAACCTCACCCACTAAACCGCCAGCAGCTGTGACAACAATGTCAGATGGATCAGCATTTCTATAAATTGCTCCTACTGCGTGTGCATATGAAGGAATTTCTTGATTAGTAGGACCACTCTCTTTTTGTACATAAGAATCCCATTTTTCTTTTTCATCAACAGCTCTTTCAAACCATTTAGCAGGTGCTTTCCAATCACCAAGTGCCTCTGACAACTTCATTAAACCAACTTTTGCATCACTCACTACAGGGGTTGCTCTGTGTTTAGTTGTATCAAATCTAGTTGTATTGATAGATACTAAATTAAAATCAGGATTTTGAAAATTTGTCCAAGATCCTGTTGTAAAATCTGCTAGTTTTGTCCCTACCGCAAGAGCTAAATCAGTATCTTTAGAAAGGCTATTCGAAGATCCTTCTCCTAAACAACCAATTGCACTTATATAATATGGGTCATCATGAGTCATACAACCAATTCCCATAACTGTTGACGTAACTGGTATGTTATGTTTTTTTGCAAATGTGGATAATTCTTTTTCTGCCTCTGCATAAAGAACTCCGCCGCCAGAAATAATAATTGGTTGCTTGGAACTTTTAATTTGATCTGCAGCTATTTTAATTTGATCTGGATCAGGATAAATTTTTCTTATTGTATGAATTTTTTCTTCAAAAAATACCTCAGGATAATCATAAACCTCTCCTTGGACATCTTGTGACATAGAAATTGTTGCTGGTCCGCAATCTGCAGGATCTAACATAACTTGTACTGCCTGTGGTAGAGATGATAAAATTTGCTCAGGCCTAGTAATGCGATCAAAATATCTAGAAACAGATTTAAATGCATCATTTTGTGTTTCTGTAGGAGAGTAAAAGTTTTCTACTTGCTGTAAAACAGGATCGGGGAAACGACTTGAGAAAGTATCACCTGGTATCAGTAATAAAGGAAGACGATTACTTAGTGCTACTGCAGCTGCAGTAACCATATTTGTAGCTCCAGGACCAACTGATGAAGTAGCGATAAAAATTTGTTTACGTCGCATAGCACGAGCATAACCAATTCCGGTCAGAGCCATGTTTTGTTCGTGATGACCTCTATACCCAGGCAAATCTGATTGAAATTCCTCCATAGCTTGCCCTATACAAGCAACATTACCATGTCCGTAAATACCAAATGCTCCAGGAAACAATGGTACTTTTTTACCATCAATAATTGTTTTTTGAGCAATTAAGTACTTAAATAAAGCATGTGAGCAGGATAATTGTATAGTTTTCATTTCAACCTCTTAAAATATTAAATCAATTTATTTTTATAAGAAAAAAATTTTTTTAAGTATACTTAATTATTAATTTTCTTTTTTATTACTAATCATTTAACTTTTATGAGTATTGAATTATACAACTAATGATGAAAATTGCTGTTTTAGGAGAAATCCATCAAGATGGATGGAGGGTGTTTGAAAATAATAAGCTAGAGAGTTTTGAATTAATAAATTTTGAGGAAAGTAATCTAAAGAGTGAATTGAGAGAAGTTGATGCTATTCTACTTAGAACTGCCAAGCTCAGCAATGACGTAATATCCTATTGTAAAAAACTTAAAATTGTATCACGTCATGGCGTTGGTTATGATAATGTGGATATTGATTATTTAAATGAAAATAATATTGCCCTTGGCATAACCTCAACTTCTAATGCTGTAAGTGTAGCCGAACATGTTTTAACTTCATTCCTATATTTAAGTAAAAATATTCATTTATCTGATAAATTGACAAGAGAGGGTAGATTCAATGATAAATCATCTCTACCAAATTTTTTTGAACTATATCAAAAAAATATTGTCATTTTTGGATTTGGAAGAATAGGAAGAGCTGTTGCTAAGAGATGTCTCGGCTTTGAAGCTAATGTATATGTATATGATCCTTTTGTTAGCAAAAATGACGTTGAGGAAAATAATTGTAAAGTTATTGATAAAACTAGTGGACTACAAATAGCTGATTATATTTCTATTCACCTTCCTTTAAATAACAATACAAAGAATTTTATAAATGAACAAGAATTATCAATGATGAAAGAAACAGCTATTGTTGTTAATACAGCTCGTGGAGGGATTATTAATGAAACTTCGCTAGTAAATGCTCTACAAAACAAAACAATTTTAGGTGCAGGATTAGATGTTTTTGAAAAAGAGCCACCAGATGAAAATCATCCATTATTTAATTTAGATAATGTAATATTATCTCCACACAATGCTGCCCTAACAATAGAGTGCAGAAAAAGAATGGCTATTGAGTCAGCTGAAAACATTGCCTTTTTTTTGCTAAATAATAAAAAATTAAATTTAAATAATATAGTTAATAGAGAAAAGTTAGGAATTTAAAGATTAAGATAAATATTTCCATCTTCTTCATAGATGTCGTATGTTTTTAAAGGTGGAAGCTCTAAATCACTAACAGGATCTCCTGAAACAATACTAAAGATATTGCCACAGCTGGCACATTCTAGCTCCTCTCCTTCAATATTAGCTTCACTTAAAAAGGTTTGATCCTCACAATAACAATGTCCTTGAGTTGCAAAAAAGCCAGATTCTAATCTAAATATTGCATAATCTATTTCTTCATGCTCAAAGTTTTCAACACTTCCAATATCAATATCTTCTTCTTCACCTACATGAACTGGTTCAGTTTCTAAATTCATAAAAAATTAGTAGAATATATTTCGAAGATAATAAATATTTTTTTTATCTAAATCGTAAGTTTTTTTGCGTAAGTTGACTAATATTACTTACACCCATTAATTTCATATCTCTTTGGATTTCATTTCTTAAATTAGATAATGATTTTTCAACACCTTTTTGCCCACCTGCTGCAAGTGCATATAAATACATTCTTCCTCCAGAACAAGCTTTTGCACCAAGAGACAGAGCTTTTAAAACATGTGTACCTCTTCGAATTCCCCCTTCACAAACAACATCGACTTTATCCCCAACAGCTTCTACAATTTCAGCCAGTTGATCAAATGGAGATCTTGCTCCATCAAGTTGTCGACCACCATGATTAGAAACCATAACACAAGTTGCACCAACATCGACAGCTTTTTTAGCATCATCAACTGACATAATACCTTTAATTGCAAATTGTTTTCCCCATTTTTTATTGATATTTTCTACACCTTTCCAATCTAAAGAATTATCTAACATTTGCGTAAAGTAATCTCCTATACTCGTCATAACACTTGTTCCTGCATCAATATGATTTTTCAAATTACTTAATTCCCACTTTGGTTTCGTAAAATAATTAAATGCCCAGGAAGGATGTGTAGCAAAACTTAAAGCGCTATTTAAATTAAGTTTCATGGGAATAGTAAAGCCTGTTTGTAAATCTCTTTCTCTATTTCCACCAACTGCCGTATCAACAGTTACTGCCATAGCTTCAAAATTAGAATTTTTACATCTATCAATAAGGTCATTATTTAACCCCTGATCTTTATGGACATATAATTGAAAAAGTTTTGGGGTTGATACTAAACTTGATATTTCTTCTATACTTGCTGTCCCAAGAGATGAAATTCCAAACATTGTTCCAAATTTTTCAGCTGCCTTTGCGACACCTATCTCACCCTCATAATGGAACAATCGTTGGAGTGCCGTTGGAGCACAATATAGTGGCATATCAATTTTTTGTCCCATTACAGTTGTGGACATATCTATTTCATCAACACCTGCTAAAACATTTGGTACTAAATCACATGTATCAAAAGCATCAGTATTTCTTTTATAGGTTATTTCATCATCAGCTGCGCCGTCAATATAATGAAAAATAGGACTAGGTAATTTTTTTCTAGCTAATTCTCTAAAATCTTTAACATTGTTACAGTTTTTAATACTTCCAAACATTATGCTTGGATAGTTTTTTGAGTTTGCTCACCTAGCCCTTCAATACCTAATTTCATTTCATCACCTGGTTTTAAAAAAACTTGTGGTTTCATACCCATGCCAACACCTGGAGGTGTGCCAGTTGAAATTATATCACCTGGTTGCAAAGACATAAACTTACTTAAATAACTAATTAGGAAATTAACACCATACACCATTGTTTTTGTTGAGCCATCCTGCATTCTTTTGCCATTAACATCAAGCCACATTGATAAATTTTGTGGGTCAGCAACCTCATCTTTTGTAACTAAATATGGTCCAATAGGCCCAAAGGTATCACAAGATTTTCCTTTCACCCATTGACCTGAATGTTCTAATTGAAAAGCTCTTTCACTCAAATCATTTACTACGCAATAACCTGCAATATGTTCTTGTGCTTGATCTTCAGAAATATATTTAGCTTCTTTTCCAATGACAACTCCTAACTCAACTTCCCAATCAGACTTTTGAGAATTTTTTGGGATATGAATATCATCATTAGGTCCTACAATTGCGCTTGTAGCTTTAAAAAAAATGATTGGTTCAGGAGGAACTTCCATTCCTGTCTCTTCCGCGTGATCTGAATAATTTAAGCCTATACAAATAATTTTCCCAACACTTTTTTTACAAACACATGGAGCAATTCCATCATGATTTTGAACAATTTCTAATGAGGAAATATCTGTACTTTTTAGTTCATTTAATTTTTCAACTGTAATATTTTCTGCATCCCAATCTGTTACTAAACTAGAAGCATCACGTATATTTTTATCAGCATCTAAAATTCCTGGTTTAACTTCTCTACCAATTCTATATCTTAAAGTTTTCATTATAAAGTCCACCCTCCATCAATTAAATTTAAAGTACCTGTAACAAAGTCTGACTCATCACTTGCTAAATAAAGTGCAAGGGAAGCTATTTCTTTTGGTTGAGCAAGTCGACCCATAGCTTGTCTTGCTATAAAATCTTCTCTAGCTTTAATTGGATCATCAGCCATATTAACTCTTCCTTGCCACGAAGGAGTTTCGACAGTTCCAGGTAAAATAGCATTACAGCGTATGCCTTGACTAACATAATCTGCTGCTAATGCTTTCACAAAACCATTCAACGCAGCTTTTGTTGTTCCATATATAAATCTATTTGGAACACCCTTGACATTTGAGGCTGCAGAAGAAACAATAATAATATTGCCTTTATTATTTTTTAACATTTTAGGTAATAGATTTTGAGACATTAGATATGCTGAGTAAATATTAACATTTACCGATCTATAAAATTCATCTGAGTCACAATCCATAATATTGCCATGGTGAACAAATCCCACTGCATGAAACAAAACATCTATACTATCAATCGTTGAACAAAAACTCTCCACCTCTGATTTACTAGTAGCATCAACTACTTCAGTTTTTATATTAGGATTTTCCTTAGAGATTTCATCAAGTTTTTCTTTATTGATATCCAAAGCTATTACTTCGGCTCCTTCATTTGCAAAAGTTAAAGCTGTTGCTCTTCCAATACCTTGAGCTGCAGCTGTTACAATAATTTTTTTATTTTTTAATCGCATTTAATTATTTCTCCAGTATTCTCCATGTGGATATGAAAACTCAGTAACAGAATTTTCTTTCATTTCAATAGAATATCCTAAATCTTGAGGAGGCATATAATTTCCATTATTTATTTTACATGGATATATAAAATGCTCATGAAGACTGTCTTGATATTCAACAACTTTATTATCTTTTTCACCATTAATTAAAATGTAATCTATCATGCATAAGTGTTGAACATATTCACATAAACCAACACCTCCTGCATGTGGAAATACAGGAACATTAAATTTATGGGCCATAAGCAAAACTGTCAATATTTCATTAATGCTTCCCAACCGGCAACTATCAATTTGACATACATTCATTGCTCCAGACTCTAAGAACTGTTTAAACATAATACGTCCACCACATGCCTCACCAGTCGCAAGCCTTACAGACCCAACCTCTTTTTTAATTTTTGCAAAACCCATCACATCATCCGGGCTTGTTGGTTCCTCAACAAACAATAAGTTAAATTTTTTATATGCATTTATATGCTCTATTGATTGCTTTACACTCCATTGTTGATTTGCATCAACCATAATAGAGCAATCCGGACCTATAGTATTTCTAATCAACTCTAATCTTTTTACATCAGCCTCTAAATCCAACCCTACTTTAATTTTAAAGTGCCTCCATCCCTGAGACATATACTGATTACATAACTCAATGATTTTTTCATCTGAGTAGCCAAGCCAACCAGCAGCAGTTGTATAAGATGGATAACCTTCATTAAGAACTTTTTGAATTCTGTCTTCTTTAGTTTTTTGACTATCTTGTAAAATTTTATAAGCTTCATCTCTTGATAATGCGTCTTCAATATACTTAAAAGTAAGCCATTCCATGATGGTATCAGGTTTGCTATCAACAACAAATTGCCATAGAGGTTTTTGATTTTTCTTTGCAATAAGATCCCACAAAGAATTAAATATTGCAGCCACAGCCATATGAACAACTCCTTTTTCAGGACCTAACCAACGAAGTTGACTGTGATCAACACATTGAAACCAAAGTTTACCAATCTCTTTTTCTAGTTCATCAAGGGTTTTACCAATAAACAAAGGGAAGAAATGCTTAATACAGTCTGCCACAATGTCATTTCCTTTACCAATTGTAAAAGCGATTCCAAACCCTTTTAAATTATTGTCTGATGTAAAAACTGTTACATATGTTGCTGAATAATCAGGGTCGGTATGAATAGCATCTGAACCGGTTAGATCTTTTGATGTCGGAAAACGAACATCATCAACTGTAAATTTAGTTATTTTGGTCATATTCTAATATTCCTTAAATGTTGAATTATCAATAAAGTCCCAATCAAAATCAATTCCTAATCCTGGTTTTGTCGGTAAGTGAGCAAGACCATCGTTAACTTTTATAGACTCTTTTAAACCAAAATTAAAATATTCATAAGGAACTAACACTTCAAAAAATTCTGAATTTTTTATAGCAGCACAACAATGTAAATTCACTAATTCTAAAGGATGATAAATAGCTGTGTGGATTTCACATTGAACACCAAAACTCTCTGCTAAATGTGCTGTCTTCATTGTTGCTGTTATACCCCCACTCCACGAAACATCTGCTCGAACCATATCCACAACTCTTGTAGAAATACACTCAGCAACACTATAAGGATGCTTTGCAATAACTTCTGTACCTATAATAGGTATATCTAATATTCGAGTTAGCTCCCTTAAATTATGAAAGTTTTCATCAAATAATGGTTCCTCGTACCAATAGTAATTTAATTTTTCCAGCTCTCTTCCTAATCGTAAAGCTTGCTCAAATGTATAAGGTGCAACGGGGTCACTCATTAACTTAAAATCATCGCCGACTGCTTTTCTTGCAGCTTTATGAATTTCTAAATCCAATTCATAATTCCCTGGGGGATGAATTTTATAGGCATTAAATCCTTTATCCTTATATTCCTTTGCTTCCTTTGCATAATCATCAGGAGTTTTGTAAACAAGAGAACTTCCATAAATTGGTACTTGATCTCGATAAGCTCCTAAGTATTTATAAAGTGGTTGATTAGCTTGTAAGGCAGAGAGAACCCAGCAATTTATATCAAAGGGGCCATAGCTGTATATCGGAGCATGATTCCACCAACGATCTGCCATACGATATTCATGCCAATGTTTTTCTCGGTACAATGGATCTCGTCCAATAAAAAATGGTTTAAAAATACTATGAGCGATTTCGCCAGCCATCGCGGCCCCTCTTCCAGCAAAACCAAAAGTCGATGTACTTAAACCTTCATCCGTATGAAAAGTAATAACTAAAAACTCTAATTCTGATTTTTTTCCATCACGCATTTCTGAGTCTTTCATGACAGGATCTTTGTGTCGACATGCGCGAATTTCAATATCTGTTATTTTCATTAGAGCTCCATTTCTTTTATAATTTTTTCATTGTCTTGACCTACTTTTGGTGCCGCTAAGTCTGATTTAAAAATCTCTCCATCAACTCTTATAGGGCACCGTAAGGTCTTTATATCTAAACCATCCAGGCTTTTAATTCTTTGTGTCATATCTAAGATTTTAAACCCTTCATGCTTTAGCATATTTTCCCAATCTAAAACTTCTGCACACCAGATATCTGCAGGCTCAAGAATATTTAAAATTTCTTGAGTTGATTGATTTACTACCCAATCACCAATCTGTTTCTTAATTTCATCTCTTTGTGTAAACCATATTTTTTGATCATGTAAATTTTTTAAAAACTCTAAGTCTAGTAATTCACCAAGTTTAGGAAGGGGCGTCATGGCAATCGCAACATAACTATCTTTTGTTTTATAAATACCATACGGTGCAGATAAATATGCATGCGCATTATTGTATTTACTTCTTACGGGCTTTCTATTTCCATCATTAAAATAAGTTGTTAATACTTCAAATTGAAAATCTAACAATGCTTCCACTAAGCTTGTTTCAATATGACAACCTTCATTTGTTCGAAACCTTTTTATTACACCAGCTAAAATACCTTCTACTAATGAATGGCCTGCTAGCATATCAGCGACCGCAAGACCCATTGGGGTTGGGGCTTCACCTCCATTACCATTTAACCATACGAGGCCAGTTCTTGATTGTGCTAATAAATCTTGACCAGGCAAATCTTTCCATGGACCATTCGAACCATAACCAGATATTGAACCATACACTATTTGGGGATTAATTTGTTTTACACTTTCATAATCAAGACCAATTTTCTCAATGACACCCGGTCTAAAATTTTGAGTAATTATATCAGCCTTGGCAATTAATTTTTTTACTAACTCAAGATCATTGGTATCTTTTAAATTCGCAGAAAAGCTTTCTTTATTGCGATTAATTGCATGAAAAAGCGTGCTATCACCTTCTAGGTCAGTATCACTTATGTATAATTTTCTGCATAGATCACCTACCTCAGGTCTTTCTATTTTAATTACTCTAGCTCCTAAATCAGAAAGTCGAAGACCAGCATATGGTCCCGATAAAAATTGACTAAATTCAAGAACTGTTAATCCTTCAAGCGGTCTTGACATATTATTCCTTAAAGCTTTCTGCATACATTAATTTTAGTTTATCGATGACATTAATTTCATTTACGTTTGATTGTAAATATTCATTTATAATATTTCCACTTTCATCTTGAAATTTCATATAGCCATTATGTCTTGGTCTTACCCAGGCTTGGTCAAGCGTTATTCTAGTGTTCTTAAAAAAATTATTAGTTTCTGAATTTATAGTAGTGTTTTCCCATGCATCAGAGTTACCGGGTTGCCCCCCATTAGTATAAAAAATAGTTTGCTGACATTCTGACCCTGCTATCCAATAACTATATTCTAAAGCTAAATCTTTATTCTTACTTTTATTCGATATTGCAATACCAGTACCACCCAAATGAGTTCCATATGGTCCTTTACCTGATAGATCAATAACATTTTCATATGTTAATAAATTTTTTCTATAACCAGTCCTAGAATAATTTGAAAAACCATATGTGTATGGAGAGTAATAAAAATCATTATGCTCAGATAAAATTTCAGCAGTCTTAATTGGGTCCATATCAAAACACTCACTAGGTAAATACTGTGATATCTGTTTCATCATTTGTAAAACTTTGATCCCTGAGTCCCTTTGAATAAAGTTTTTATCATTAGGTTCAAATTCCTCAGTTATATTATTGTAGATGCTATAAAAACTACTTATTGCATGTACTGGTTTTAATGGCCAAATAACTCTTTTGTTTTGAGAAAGCTTAAAAAGCGCTTCCCAAGATATTGGAAGTGACTTAATTAAATCACTCCTGAAGCAACTAACCTGAGTAGCAGCATCTAATGCTAATGCCCATTGATGACCATCTATATTATAGCTTTGATGAGACAGGCCCACAGATTGTTTTTGTAATAATTCTAATTCATTATTATATTTTTCAATATCAAAATTCTGTAATAGACCTTTCGCAGAAGCTTCGCCAACATGAGGGTAATCAATTACCATTAAATCGTATTCTTCAACCATTTGTTCTATTGGCCTATCAGCAAAAGCTTGAAGTGATCTTTTATCCCACTCAATAGAAACTTCATTGTTATGTCTTTCAGCAAACACTTTACTTGTTGCAATCATAGGATCATATCCTCTTGAGTGATCCCAGGTCATACCTTTTAATCTGATCATTTCTTTTCAAATTTATTTTTAAAATCTTCAGGTTTTTTATAGAGAACAGAATGGAGATGTTCACAGTAGAGAACAATCTCACCTTCTCCTTTAAATACTTCATAGCTTGTTCTTACTAATCCCATTTTTTCATATTTAGGTTTTTTTTCCATATTTTTTCTGATGGTATAAATTGTATCACCAATAAATACTGGTTTGATAAATCTTAAGCGATCGTAACCGTAACTAAAAGAGTTTACACAGTTAGTTGCAACTAATCCTAACCCATAAGAAAAAACCATAGCTCCTGCAACTAATCTTTTTTTAAACAAACCTTCATTTTTTGCAAAATGCTCATCTCCAACATATGGGTGCATATCCAAAACCATTCCATTAAATTGCATCGCCTCTCCTTCAGATATAGTTCTTCTTAGCGATCTTATTTTATGATCTAAAATAACATCCTCATAAAACCAATTTTCTGAATTCCAAACAGGGATATTACTATGATCTTCAGGCATATCTTTAGGATACGTAGACTCTGTTCCAACTGTATTTTTATATTTAAAATCTTTATTCATATTTAAAATTATGCTACTTTATTATTTATAAATTTTTAATTCAATAAAAATAACGAGGGTTTATGGTAGAAATTGAACAATTCTTCGAAGATTACGAGGTCGGATATATACGAACAACTATGGGAAGGACAATTACTGAAACAGACATTGTGACACACGCAATGCACTCAGGAGATTTTTATCCTCACCACACAGATGCAGAGTTCGCAAAAAAAGGACCATTTGGTCAACGCATTGCTCAATTTAGTTGCACATTTTCAATTGGCATAGCTCTTACCGCATCTATTGTTAATAAAAGAGCTTTCACTTATGGTTTTGAAAGACTACGTTTTCCAAATCCAGTTTTCATTGGAGATACAATTCATACCAAAGTGACAATTAAAGAAAAAAAAGATGATCCAAAAAGACCTCAATATGGTCAAGTAAATGAAGCTTGTGAGATTTTGAATCAAAATGATAAGTGTGTTTGCTATTCTGAGCATATTTTGCTGGTTGAAAGAAAAAAAGTTTAAAAAGCGCTATACTTTAAATACGCTTCCTGAGGATCCATTCCTTCACGAATAGATTTTCTTACTTTTGATTCAGTATTCATAAGTAATTCAGATTTTTCTAGTATGTCTAAAATATTGCTCTCAGGAATTATTACAACACCATCAATATCTGCCATTACGTAATCATTGTTATTTATAATTACATCGCCAATTGTAATTTGTTCTTCGAGTACATCAGGTTTCCAGTAACCAACTACATCTTTTGGCGTATTGAATTTTGACCATACAGGAAAATTTATATTATTTATGAATTCAACATCTCTGCATCCGCCATCCGCTATATAACCACGTATATTTTTTTTTAAAAGATATTCAGCAGAAAGTTCACCCATGAAAGCAGCAATATTATCATTAGGTTGGCAAATTAATATTTTATCTGAAGGTGCTTTTGATAACATACCCGTCCAAGCTAATAATGTTTCATGATGAGTATAAGAGGTATTTGCACTTCCTTGAATGGTAAAAATTTGGCCACCTATCTTATGTTCTGGTTTCAAAGCTTTAATTGATGGATCTAAAACAAAATTTTTAAAACCTGCATCACGCATTACATCATGAATGACACTACTAAAACATTTAGTTAATCTATCTGAAATAGAATGTGATTTACTAAATTTTTGATCCATCATATTGCCTTGCCAGTTTCATCATCAAATAAATATGTTCTGTCTAAATTTAAAGAAAAATCCAATTCATCTCCTGCTCTAACAAGCTCAGGTGTAAACATTCGACTTACTATTTCGATTTTCCCAAAATTAGTAAAAATAAGTGTTTCCGTACCAAGTGGTTCTGATAAATTTACCTTAGATTTATAATCCCAAGATTGAGAGGGTTTATTGCCAAATTTAAGTGGGACTATATCTTCTGCTCTAAAACCAAACGAGATTTTTTGTCCATCTTTAACAACATCTTTTTTTGAAACAGGTACAGGTACGCTTATTCCATCTGCAGTTTTCATAATTTTTTTTCCTTGATCTGTTTCTACAATAGATGAAATCATATTCATTGAAGGGGATCCTATAAATGTTGCAACAAATTTTGTTGCAGGTGTTTCAAATAAATCTAACGGAGTTCCAATTTGCTCTATAATTCCATCTTTCATTATAACAATACGATCTGCCAAAGTCATTGCCTCAACTTGATCATGTGTCACATAAACAATAGTAGTTTCAACTTTTTGATGAAGTCTTTTAATCTCTGTACGCATTTGATTACGTAATTTTGCATCTAAATTTGATAACGGTTCATCAAATAAAAAAACATCTGGTCTTCTTACAATCGCCCTACCCATAGCAACTCTTTGACGTTGACCTCCTGATAGTTGTGCAGGTTTTCTATGTAAAAATTCTTCTATATCTAAAATACCCGCAGCCTCAGCAACACGTGAATCGATATCTTTTTTCTTCATACCAGCAATTTTTAGAGAAAATCCTAAATTTTCTTCAACAGTCATATGTGGGTACAAAGCATAGTTTTGAAAAACCATTGATACATTTCTTTCTCTTGGCTCAAGTTCATTAACTGTTTTTTTACCAATATTAATTTTTCCTTCATCAATTTCTTCTAAACCCGCAATCATTCGCAGAGTAGAGGATTTTCCACAACCTGAAGGGCCTACTAAGACTAAAAATTCCTTATCCTTGATGTCTAAATTAATTTTCTTAACAGCTTCAACATTGCCATAAAATTTTGATACTTTTTCAAGTGTTACCTTTGCCATTATCCTTTTACTCCTCCAAATGTTAAACCTGAAACTAAATGTTTTTGAACCATAAATGTTAAAATAAGTGCAGGAATAATTATAAATACTGCTAAGGCACACATACCTGGCCAATTAATTGTAAACTGTGAAGTAAAATCCATTAAACCAACTGTTAATGTTTTTGAATCTGTGCTTCTAGCTAAATTAGAAACAAGAGCAAATTCATTCCATGAAATTAAAAAAGCAAAAATACCTGCAGAAGCTATACCTGACTTCGATAAAGGTAATTCAATGTGCCAAAAAGCTTGTAAACGTGTACATCCATCTGTCATAGCTACTTCAGACATAGCTCTTGGTATCTGACGAAAAAAACCATCTGTTAGCCAAATAGTAAAAGGAACATTAAGTGCTACAAAAACAATTATAATACCAAAATGCGTATCAATGATTCCAATTTTAGAAAATAAAATAAATATTGGTAAACTTAAAGATATACCGGGTATTGCTCTTGTTAACATAATTAAAAAGAAGTAACTATTTTTTCCTTTAAAATCATGTCGTGCAAATGCATACCCACCTAAAGTACCTATAAACACAGCAACAGATGTGCTTACAATAGAAATAATTAGAGAATTTCGAAGATAACTTAATACAGGAACAGGACTTCTTCCCATTGATCCTTCTGATCCTCCAAACAACATGGTTTCAAATTGATTAAAACTTAAATTTCTTGGAATCCAAACAGCTGGCTTTGCCATAATATCCACTTGGGGTCTAAAAGCTGTTAACACAACCCACAAACCAGGAGTCATAATTAATAGAATTAAAAAAATTGCACTAATCCAAATTAATATATTATTTATTTGTTTTTTAGTCATAGCTG
>JAQBWI010000015.1 GCA_027625355.1 Pseudomonadota bacterium | reverse complement strand
TATTATTAGTTACTTAAAACATAAAATTAGTTATCTTTAATTTCGTACCCAAATTGAGAAGCTGTTTCAAGCAATATTTTCCAAATTGATAGAGCAAAACCTCTAGGAATGAAAAGTCTAAATTCTTTTTCACTAATTCTAAAGAGTTTAACGCTAACATGATGAATGGCAGAACTTGCAGAAGAATTTATTGGAAAATTATCTAATCGCAAATCAAGAGGTAAGTGTCTATTAAGTAATATGTCACTTTTTTCTCCTTCAATTGAAATTGAAGTAAAAGCGTGTGACAACTCAAGTGATGTGCCAAAATTTTCTGGAATTTCAATTGAAGTGTCTAACAACCACCACTTTAAAGGTTCCATTCTCCATATTGAATTGTTTTTTAAAATTTGCCCTCTATTAAAATCAATATTTTTTTTAACTCCTAATTGATCAGAAAAAAAATTTTCTATGTTTGATATTTCATCAGGCCAAGCAGCAATTTGTTGAATTATAAGATTGTGATTTTCAGAAAATATAATTTCAATATTATCTTCAAAAGGATATTTACCAATATTATACTTTTCTGTAATAGCTGAGTTTCTATTAAGCATACATTCTCTTACCTTCAGGATCAATCATATGAGGTGACACAACTTTTATTTCCATTTGTTTATCTCTGACTGGGTCAGCACCTACCAATGTAATATCTTTCCATTTCTCAAGGCCTCCTTTTACAAAGCCAATTCCAATCCAATGGCCTAACTCAGGAGAATGCGTCACGGATGTAATACGTCCCACTCCTTGGCCTTCAATTTGATTTTTTTCACAAACAATTGTTCCTGCATTAAAAGTTTCTTTTTCATTTATTGGGAAAAACCCGACTAACATCTCTCTATCATCTGCGCTCAGAACTCCTCTTTTTCGCATAGCGCTTCCAATATAAGATTTTTTTGTTGATGCCATTTTTCCTAATCCTGCATCATCGATTGTTACTCGTCCATCGAGCTCCGCTGCAGTAACATGGCCTTTTTCAACTCTTAATGCGCCGAGAGCTTCTAAACCGTATAAACAGCCATCATACTTTTGTGCATTTTCCCATAATATATCCATCATTCCATGTGCATAATCTGACTCAATATACATCTCATACGCTAACTCACCTGAAAAACTTATTCTAACAACTCTACAAGGTGTACCATCTTTAAGTTTAGTTTGTAATACGCCCATGAAAGGTAAATTTTCATTTGTGATTTCATTCGGATCAAAAACACACTCATTTAAAACATCACGTGATTTAGGACCTGCTATAGCTGCACCTGCCCATTGTTCAGACACACTTGTTACATTTACTTTTAGATCTGTCCATCTAGTTTGTAGTAATTCTTCTAACCACGACATAACTTTGGCTGCTGCTGCAGTTGAGGTTGTCATAAAGTATTCATTTTCACCAAGCCTCCATGACGTGCCATCATCCATTACAATACCATCATCTCGCAACATGATACCATATCGTGCTTTACCTATAGGAAGTTTAGCAAACGGATTTGTGTAAATGCGATTTACAAGTTCAGTGGCATCAGGTCCTTGAATAGCAATTTTTCCCAATGAAGTTACATCACAAATACCAACTGTTTTTCTAACTATTGTAGCTTCTCTTATGTAGGAGTCGCTCAATGTTTCATTATTTTCAGGATAGTACCAAGGTCTTTGGTACAAACCAACATCAATCATTTTAGCTCCGTGATCAATATTCCACTGATGCATTGGAGTAACTCTTAAAGGTCTAAAATGTTTATCAACATTTCTCCCAGTTAAGGCACCTATTGGCACTGGAGTATACGGTGGTCGAAAAACTGTGGTTCCAACCTCTGGTATAGTTTTATCTAATTGTTCAGCCATCAATGATAGGCCAATTATATTGCCCATCTTGCCTTGATCATTAGCCATACCTAGAGTTGTATATCTTTTTAAATGCTCAACAGAAACAAAGCCTTCTCTGTGGGCTAATCTTACATCTTCAGCAGTTACATCATGTTGAAAATCAATAAAACTTTTAGATGGGAATTTATTTGATTTAACTTCATAAAGAGCATCTATAGAATTTGACCAACCACCAACTGATGGAAAAGAAATTTCTTTTCTATCAATACCAAGAGTATTCATTGCTTCATTAGCTCCAACAATACCAGACTCTACACAATCATCATTATTCCAAATACCTCTCGCCGAACCCACAACTGTAATATTTTCTTTAATATCTCCAGGAACAAAACAGAGATTTTCTTCATTCCATACTGGTTCTATTCCTCGGTGTGAAACTAAATTGACTATAGGTGACCAACCACCAGAAACCAAAACTTGATCACAAATAATTGTATATTTATTTGTTTTATCTTTAGCCTTACAAACATCTAGACTCTGAATTTTTTTACTACCATTAATACTAAAAGGTAAAGTTTCTAAATGAAGTTCTATCTCTTTAGGTAAGTCCATGCTTATGTCTTTTCTTGAGTCTAAAATAGTGACTTTTGATCCAGCTTCATGAAGTTCAATTGCTGTTTGATAAACAGAGTCATTATTTGTTGTAATAACAATATTTTTTCCAGTTAAAACTCCGTATCTATTTAAATAATGTCTTGCAGCATTTGCTGTCATCACGCCTGGAATATCATTATTGTTGAAAGCAATATGGCGCTCTAGAGCTCCACTTGCTAAAATAATATGCTTTGCTCTAATAGTTCTAAAACGTTGACGCGGTAAGGAAGTATTTGGATTAGATATATGATCAGTAACTCTCTCTAATGCCCCAACGACAGTGTTATCGTAAACACCAAATGCTGTTGTTCTGGACATCACTCGAACACCGTAACTCTCTAATTGTTTTTGCAAAAGACTTGGGTCAAATTTTCTATCAGCTAAGTTGTTTCCTCCTAACAAAGAATCTTGTTCAATTAAAATAACATTCAAATTTTGATTAGCTGTTTCTTTTGCAGCAGCAACACCTGCAGGACCAGACCCAACAACAAGTACATCACAAAAATCATTAGAATGTTCATAACTATCTGGATCAGGCTCTCTTGAGGCCTTACCCATTCCTGCTGCTTTTCGTATAATTTTTTCAAAAACCATCCAGATACCAGTACCCTTACCCCATTCAAAGGGGGGTAAACCCATAAACGTTTTATAATAAAAACCTGCAGCAAAAAAACGGCCTAGGTAATTATTAATACCACCGAAATCAAAATTAACACTTGGAAAAGCATTTTGCCCTTTAGCATCTAATCCTTCATATAACTCTTGTGTAGTTGCGCGAACATTCGGATCTCTCTTGCTTCCAGACCCAATTGTTACGAGAGCACCTGATTCTTCTACTCCACTAGACATAACACCGCGTGGACGATGGTATTTAAAACTTCTACCAACAATTTTAATATCATTTGCTAGAAGAGCAGAAGCTAAAGAGTCCCCTTCATAACCGGAATACTCTTTATTGTCCCAGGTAAAACTGACAGCTTTATCTCTGTTTATTTTACCATAATTATCTTTTCTTACTGATGTCATAACTTACTTTTTGTAATTTTTTCAATTTGTGGATGACATGCTTTAACACTTTTAATTTCGTGAGTAATTGTAGACCGCTCTACTTCTAGCCAAAGTCTACATCCATTTGTGTGATGCCAAGTTTCTTTTTGCATACCTCTTATATTCTCTCGAAAAAAAATAGCCTGAGTCCATTCTGATTCTGGTGCATCAAGTGCTGGATATTTAATAGATGCATCACTACCATAAGTGAATTCACTATGATCTCTCTCTCCACAATATGGACATTTAATTCTAATCATATCAACCGTGCAACTTTGGATCTGGACCAGCACCACGCTCGTCAATATTAATCCCTTTTTCAAATCTCTCTAAATTATGATTTTGAACATGTTTATGAGGTTGCTCATTAGCTATTAGATCAGCAAAATACCAACCTGAGGCAGGGCTTGCTTTAAAGCCCCCATAATTCCATCCAGCATTAAGATATAAATTTGATAATGGCGTTTTGCATATAAAAAAAGAGCCGTCCATAGACATATCCATTACACCTGCCCAGTGACGTAAAAGACGTATCCTCCCTAAACAAGGCATGATAGCCATCGCAGCTTCAGCAGAATCTTGAACGATAGGTAAATTTCCTCGCTGAGCATATGACTTGTACCAATCTAGATCTCCTCCAAAAACCATGCTCCCCTTATCAGATTGAGAGATATAAAAATGTGCTCCTCCCACACCATAAACAACTACATGATCTAAAAGAGGTTTTACGGACTCTGTTACGAACGCTTGAAGTTTATGTGACTCAATAGGTAAATTTCCTAACCCTGCCATTTGCCATAAGACAGAAGTATGTCCGGCCACTGCAAAGCCAACTTTCTTAGCTTTAATTGTCCCTCTTGAAGTTTCTAAACTTTCAATATTGCTTTGTGATCTTTGAACGCCAGTAACTTTACAATTTTGCAATATATCTACACCTAAACTGTCGGCAGCTCTAGCGTATCCCCATACTGCTGAGTCATGCCTTGCATTACCAGCTCTTTTTTGAACAGCTGCACCCAAAATAGGAAAGCGAGCATTATCATAATTTAAATGAGGAATATTATTTTTTAAAGTATCTAAATTCCATAACTCTCCATCTGTTCCATGGAGACGCATAATATTGTATCTTCGAGCTGCATCATCTCTTGCGCTTGGACTATGAAATAATGAGACATGTGCTCTCTGACTAAACATCACATTGTAATTTAAATCATGACTTAAATTTTCCCATAGTTTTAATGAATGTTCATAAAATTCATGGTTACCAGGCATCATATAATTTGAACGTACTATCGTTGTATTACGACCAGCATTTCCACCACCAATCCACCCTTTTTCTAAAACTGCTATATTTTTTTTATTGTGATTTTTTGCAAGATAGTAAGCAGTGGCTAAACCATGAAGACCTCCTCCTACTACTATGATGTCATATTCTTTTTTTGGTTCAGGATCGCGCCATTGTCGATCCCAATTTTTTTGACCAGTAAAACCATTTTTGAATACATTCCATGCATTAAAACGAGTCATAAAATCCTATATCCTCATATGTTTAGACCAAAATAATAAGTTTCATATTTTGAAACTAGTTTAAATATACATATATCTTTAGCCATTTAATCATTATTGTAAATGCGCTATAAACAGACACATTAGCTTATAATTTAAAAGGAATATTATTTATGACAACGACAGATCTATCTCTTAGAGAAATATACGATCTAGCCTTAAAGACATTAAAATTTAATGGCTGTGATGAACTAAACGCAGAAGCAGTTGCTCAAACAGTAACAAATGCTGAAAGAGATGGTAGTGTATCCCATGGTCTTTTTAGGATTCCTGGATATATTGCAGCTTTAAAAAGTAAAAAAGTAAAAGGAGATGCTAGACCTAAAAATAATTTTTTAACGCAAAATGCAATAAGAGTTGAGGGTGATTATGGTTTCGCGCCGACAGCGATAGGTGTTGGTGTTCCTGCTTTAGTAAAAGTTACAAAAAAACATGGGGTTGGTGTTTTAACTATAACAAACACTCACCACTTTGCTGCATTATGGCATGAAACAGAAGCATTAGCAGAAAATGAATTAATTGGTATTGCTTGTACAGCTTATAAACCAAGCGTTGCTCCTGCAGGTGCAAAAAAACCACTATTTGGAACTAATCCAATTTCATTCGCATGGCCTAGAAAAAATGATACTCCTGTAGTTTATGATATGGCTACTTCCACAATGGCAATGGGTGAAGTTCAAGTGGCTGCAAGAGATGGTCATAAAGTTCCCTACGGGACAGGTTTAAATAAAGATGGTGAAAAAACAGACGACCCTTCTGAGATTGCGAATGGTGGCGTTTTATTAACCTTTGGCAATTATAAAGGATCTGCCATTGCAATGATGATTGAATTATTAGCTGCCGGATTAGTTGGAGATTTATTTAGTTTTGAGGCAAAAGAAGCTGATAATAATGATGGAGGTCCTGCAAGAGGTGGGGAGTTTATAATGGCTTTATCTCCAGAATTAATTGCTGGTAAAAACTGGAATGATCACGCTGAGAAATTCTTTGAACAAATGAAATCACTTGAAGGGGTAAGACTTCCTGGTGAAAGAAGACATAAAAATCGTCTAAATACTGGTCCAAGAAGTATTAATACTGATTTAGTAAATAAAATAATTGCTTTATCAGAATAATTTTAATTAAGGATTAGGCCACGTATCATTAAGTCTATAACCTTCAGGAAAAGGATCATCTTTGGAAACATAAAGTTCTTGTTTTCCTGTGATGAATGCAGAACCTTTAATTAATGGTCTAATCATTTTTTTACCATTGCTAACAAATTCTTCTTTAATTTTTGTTTCAAAAGTTGATCCAATAATTGATTTAGAAATGAATGTTTCATTAACATCAATTTCATTTTTTAGTTTCATCAATGCTAGTCTTGCTGATGTTCCAGTTCCACATGGTGATCTATCTAATTTTCCAGGTCTAATGCAAACTGTATTCCATCCTTCTTTTTGCTGTAACTTATTTATTTTAACAGGTTCAATAAATTGACAGAAAGAAATATAATCTAAAGAAGGTATTGTTGGATGAGAAAAACCAAATTCTTGATTTGCAATTTTTATAATTTCTTTTGATATTTTAACAAATTTTTTTGCGTTCTTTGGCTCAACTGTTAGATTAAAATCTTTGGCATTACATATTATAAAAGTATCACCGCCAAAAACAGTACTAATAATAATTTCACCAAAATTCTGTGTTTTAAGCTTAACGTCCAACTTATCAACAAAGGATGGAAGATTTTCTATTTCAACGGATTTTGTGATTTTATTTTTTACTTCAGCTTTTATTGAAATTAAACCACCGGGAGCTTCAAGAGTAAACTCGGTTAATGGCTCATTAATTTCTACAAAGTTTTTTTCTATTAATACTGTTGCCACACAAATACTATTTGAGCCACTCATTGGAGGATTGTCTTCAGGTTCCATGATTATGAAGCCTGCTGAAGCTTTATTATTTTTGCGTCAACTCCAGTGAACTCGCTGGGTAAAACAATATGTTCAGGAACTTCTAAAAATTTACTATGATCTCTTTTGTTAAACCAGTGTACTCTAAATAAATTAGCTGGATCCATAGCATTCTTATTTAGTTTCAAAACTTTATTTTTGATGTCCTCACTTATTGAATGAGGATTTTTCAACTCAGCTATAGTTGGAAGTACAATATTCTTACTTCGAAAATAATTTGCAGTTTTTTCTATTACACTTGAGTTCATAAAATTTTAAATAATTTAGATACGAACTATACCTATTCTACTTTCTTTCCTAGGTTTTTATTTATGGCAATTGAGTAAGCGTAACGGGCTATAGCAGTGTCCTGAACACCCGTACCCGTTAAATCAGCTACCGTGATATCATCATTATTTTTTCTACCTAATTCTGGATTAATAATAATTTTTCCTAAATCGTTAAAGATCATATCACTTTTAATTAAATTATTTTTAATAGCATGATTTAACTCCCCTAAAATACTTGTTTGAGCCTGACTGTCTGGGACATAAACATCGCAATTTTTAATTATATCAGGTTCTAACTCATTTTTTTCTTCTGCATCTGATCCCATTGCGGTTATGTGTATACCTTTAGGCAAAGAAGAATAGTCAACAAGAGGTTTTTTACTTGGGGTAGTTGTAATTAAAATATCAGCATTGTTGACAACTTCATTTGTGTTATCGAATGCTGTAAAATTAAGTTTATTATTTTTGTTTACATCTTCAATGTAAGCGTGAGTTTTTTTTATATCTCGAGACCATACATTTACATTTTTAATATCTCTAACTAGAGTAAGGGCCTCAAGTTGCATTCGTGCCTGTATTCCAGTGCCAATTATTGCAACTGTAGAGGACTCTGGATTAGATAAATATTTAGAAGCTATGGCTCCTGCTATTGCAGTTCTTACATCAGTTAAATATCCTTTGTCTAATAAGACTGACTTTATTACCCCTGTTTGTGAGTCTAAAAGAATCATTAAACCATTACTAGAAGGTAGTCCTAACTTTGGATTGTTAAAAAAACCTGAAGCTACTTTCACTGCAAAACTATCTAAGCCCTCAATGTATGCGGCTTTTACATCTGACTCTCCATGATATTTTTCAATATCAACTCTTAATATTGGAGGCATAACAGTTTTACCTAGTGATAAACTTTTAAAAGCATCTTCAATTATAGGAATTAGCTCTGCATTAAATTGTACACACTCCTTAATCTCCATTGAATTAAGAATTAAGGTCATGCTATTATTTTATTAAATAAATTTGTGTCTATATTTCCCCCACAAATTAAACTAATAATGTTGTTACCTAATTTATTTGACATATTATCTTTGACTACCATGACCCCAGTAGCGGCAGCTCCTTCAGTTACAAGCTTGTGTTCAACAAAATTTAATTTAATGCCTTCAGCAATCTTATCTTCATTAACAAGAACAAAGTCATCAATTTTTTCTTGCGCTATTTTAAAAGTATATTGATTGTCTAATCCAATACTCCCCCCTAAACAATCAGCTAAGGTTTCTAATTCTTCAACATCTGTTGGTTTACCATTTTTTAAACTCTCAAACATAGAAGGTCCTCTTTCCATAGAAACAGCAATTATGTTCACAGATGGTTTTTGTAATTTGATTGCTAAAGCAATACCTCCAATTAAGCCTCCACCTGATGTTGGAATAATAACAGTATCCACCTCTGGAAAATCCTCTAACATTTCTAAACCAACAGTGCCTTGACCAGCAATGACGTCTTCATCATCAAATGGATGAACTAGAGTAATATTTTGTTCTTTAGATAGTTTTTTAGCATACAAATCTGCTTCATCACTATTATTGCCAATTATTTCAACTTTTGCTCCTAAGGCCTCAATTGCTTCTTTGCGATATTGAGGCACCATTGAAGACATATAGATAGTTGATTTTATTCCTAGTACACTGGCAGCATAAGCAACACCCTTGCCGTGATTACCCGTAGAAACCGCAATTACACCTTTTTGTTTTTGCTCCTCATCTAAAGACAATAATTTATTAGTAGCACCTCGTAGTTTAAAGGAATTAGTTATTTGAAGAGACTCTAACTTTAATTTAACTATTCTATTTTTAGATAAATAATTAGATAATACCAATGGCGTTCTATTTATATAAGGAGAAATAGCTTTATGAGCTCTCTTAATTTTTTCTAAATTAATCAAGTGAATTTAATTGTATTTGATTTGAAAAATTTCATATTTTAGCTCACAAATAATTTACCATAACCTTTAATTTTTGCGTCCACTCCAACTGATCTTAAGCAATCCCATATAATAGCCTGATTACTAGATATTACTATAGTATTTTGCTTCTTTTCAATTTTATCTAATACATCTACAATCTTAAGCGCAGTACAAGAAACAAATAATCCATCAACATTGCTAAAATCTATTTTTGAAATTTCATTCTCTAAACTATCTAAACTGACTTGAGCAATGTCAGAATCATACTCTAAATTAAAAGAACTAAAAGACTCAATGTTAATGTTGTTATCACTCAAATACTCGTAAACAGTTACGTTAACATCTTTTGGATAGGGAGTGAGGACTGCAATATTTTTTAAACGTAAAAAATTAAAAGCTTTTAAAGCTGCTGTTATTGGAGTGGTAACTTTAGCGGTTGGTTTTGTTTTATTTATTTCTTCTTTTATTCTTCTGGAACCAATCGCAATTGTACCAGATGTGCATCCTTACGCAATTATATCTATGTCTTGAGATGGTAAGATTTGTGATGAAACTTCACTAATATGATCTGCCATTTTTAAATAATTTTCATGATTTAATGGGTTTTCAAAAGGTATGCGATTAACAAAAATATCTACTGGTAATTGATGGCAAATACTTCTGTAATCTTGCTCAATAGTAAAATCTGTTGATAGAGCAATTACCCCTATTTTAGGATTATTAGTTTTGACGATATTTGCAGTTAAATCGTTTTGCTTAAAATCATTCATGATTGATTAGGAAAATAATCTTCACATTCTCCTTCTCTATAAACATCAGTGGTTGCACAATGTAGGCTACCACCAAAGGCATATACATCTCTAAAAGGAACTGGGACTACCGTCATACCAAAACTTTCCATTTGTTTAATCATCTTTTCTTCTGATGCCTCCACACAAATAGTTGTGGGGTTTAAAATAAGAACATTCATTGATAACCAAATTGATGAATAGCACATTGGAGGTGGTGAATTATGAACAGATGGTGCTGCATCAATAATTTCCCACTTATTATTGTCAAAGATTTTTCTTTGCTCATTAGAAATCTTTCTATTTGGATTTATAATAATCACTCCTGGTTTAATGGGTGTAAAACACGCATCTATATGCGTAGGAATTAATTCTCCAGGCAAATTTACTTGGTGAACACGATGATTTGGAAAATGTCTTTTTAACCAATTTAATCCTTTTAAATTAGAGGTAAAATTATGGTGATAAAATAAATCTTTTCCAAAACGCAATATTTCAGCCGCATCAAATAACGGCTCTTGTTCTGTTAAAATCATATCTCTATCTTCAATCTTTTTGTATCTTTCTTCCTCAGAAATTCCTTCAGGTAAATAATTTGATTTATAAGTAGAATTGGTTAATCGCGGTTTTGGCGCTGACTCCCAACGCATATTAGGATCTTCATCATAGTATTTTTCAAGTAATGGCCTGTAGGCAAGATATTCAAACCATCTACAACGATAAGACATAGGAGCTTCTAACATTTCATTACCAACCGTTAAAATAACATCTCTTGGCGGCATAGATCCAAATTGTCCATTATTTGACCAGTCAGGTGTTTGAATTGCTTTTGTAAAATCTATAGGTGTTGGACGATCTACCTTAATATTATGTGACTCAAGAATTTTAACAAAATTGTTGAGCTGTATATTTGCTTTATCTATTGCTTCACTAGAACGAGGTCCGTGAGAACCAGCCATGCCACTATCCTTACTAATTTTGGGTTCTAGAGCAGGTTCCATTGGCGGTATATTCGAATGTTCAACTGTACCAACAATTACATGTTTTAAGGGATCCCATTCATTCCACGAGTTAACTATTGTCATATTTATCTCTATAAATTAAAAGTTAATTTAGTAATTCAATAAATACATAAATAATAGGAAGTAAATATGGAACTAAAAAATAATGCACTTTTTAAGGAAACTTGTTTTATCGGTGGAAAATGGATTGAAAGTGACTCCGGTGAAAAAATCAAGGTTGATAATCCCGCTAATGGTGAAATTATTGGTGAAGTTCCTAAATGTTCAACTTCCGAAACACAAAAGGCAATTCAAGAAGCGCAAGCTGTATTTCCCTCTTGGAGAGATAAAACTGCAAAAGAGAGATCGATCATTCTCCAAAAATGGGCAAGGCTTATTGAAGCAAATGCTGATGACTTAGCAAAAATAATGACAATTGAACAAGGAAAACCTTTAGCTGAAGCTAAAGGAGAAATATTAATGGGAGTCACCTATATCGATTTTTATGCTGAAGAGGGAAAAAGAGTTTACGGGGACATTATACCTGATCCAATGCCGGACAGAAGAATAGTCGTTATAAAGCAACCTGTCGGGGTAGTTGGAGCAATAACACCATGGAATTTCCCTAGCACAATGATAACAAGAAAATGTGCACCAGCTCTTGCTGTTGGATGTACCGTTGTTATCAAGCCAGCTAGTCAAACTCCTTATTCTGCACTAGCTCTTGGAGTTTTGGCAAAAGAAGCAGGTTTTCCTGATGGTGTAATGAATATCATTACAGGATCAGCTAATGCGATCGGCAAAGAATTAACAGAAAATCCTCTGGTAAGAAAAATATCATTTACTGGCTCAACAGAGGTTGGAAAAATTCTATTACAGCAAAGCGCTTCTACTGTTAAAAAGGTTTCTATGGAACTTGGTGGGCATGCCCCTTTTGTAGTTTTTGATGATGCAGATTTAGATGAAGCCGTAACCGGAGCTATGCAAAGTAAGTTTAGAAATTCTGGGCAAACTTGTATTTGTGCAAATAGAATTTTTGTGCATGAAAAAGTTTATGATGAGTTTTTAAATAAATTTATAAATGAAGTAAATAAGATCAAAGTTGGAAATGGTTTAGAAGAAGGCATTGTTTCTGGTCCTCTTATTGATCAACTATCTTTAATGAAAGTTCACGATCAAGTAAAAGATGCAGTCAACCAAGGTGCAAAAATTGCCGTTGGTGGTGATGTTCATTCACTTGGTGGTAATTTCTATCAACCAACAGTACTATCTAATGTTACAACTAAAGCAAAAATTACTTATGAAGAAACTTTTGGACCAGTAGCACCTCTTTATAAATTTAGCTCTGATGAAGAAGTTATTAAAATGGCAAATGATACTCCATACGGTCTTGCTTCTTATTTTTATTCCAGAGATATTGGGAGGATTTGGAGAGTAGCAGAAGCACTAGAATATGGAATGGTTGGTGTAAATACCGGCCTTACTACAAAAGCTGAAATACCTTTTGGGGGAGTAAAAGAGTCTGGGCTTGGACGAGAAGGTTCGAAGTATGGTTTGGATGATTATCTAAATATTAAATATATTTCAATGGCAGGGATTTAAGAAAGCCAAGCAGCTCCTCTAACTCCCCCAGAATCACCATGAACATTTTTTACAACTTTTGTATTAAATGTATCACTAAAAATATATTTTTTTAGAGATGTATTTATATGATCATAGATATATGAGATATTTGACATACCTCCACCTAAAACAATAATGTCTGGATCTAGAATATTACAAACTAAAGATAGACCTCTAGCGAGATGGTCAACATAATTATCTAAAGCCTCAATTGCTCTTTTTTCATTATTATTAAATTCTTCTAAAATTGCATGAGAGTCATAAGCTGTATTATGTTTTAAGTTGAAACAACTTGCAAATCCAGGACCTGAAACATATGTCTCCATACACCCATTTTTTTCACAATAACATTGTTTAACATATTTTTTTTCATTATCAGATCTATTAGGAAGGCCTACATGCCCCCACTCTCCTGCTATATTATTTTTTCCAGCTAGCACTTTTTGGTTTACAGATATTCCTCCACCAGTTCCGGTTCCAATTATTACGCCAAAAACAACTGGATAACCTTTTCCAGCTCCATCAACTGCTTCGGATAAGGCAAAGCAATTTGCATCATTTTCTAAATTTACTTTTCTTTCAATTTTTTTTTCAAGATCTTTTTTAAAAGGCTTACCGTTTAGCCATATTGAATTAGCATTTTTAACTAAAGCCGACTCTGAAGAAACTGCTCCTGGCATTCCAATTCCAACAGTTTCTGAAATTCCAAATTCAGTTTCAAATTTTTCTACTATAGAGATGATACCACTTATAGTGCCTTCATAAGTTTTTTCAGTTTTAATTCTATTTCTTGCTAATTCTTTACCTTCATCATTTATCAAAATACCTTCAGTTTTCGTTCCACCAAGATCGATACCAATTTTCATTTTAGGACAACTTTAATATCTTATTAGATTATTTTAATATCTTATTCAGTGTGGGTATTAAAATAACAGCAAGAGCAATTTTAAACAACTCACTAGGGATGAACGGGAGTAGACCAGCTTGAATTGCTTTGTTGTATCCAATTATTGAGCCTAGATAAAGTACGCCAAGTGCAAAAATTATTATTGAACCTAAAATAATACTTATAAAAGTTTTAGTGTAGGAAACACTAAAACCTTTGTCAGCAAAATAACTAATTACTACAGCAGCTAAAGTCATCCCATATAAATAACCTGCAGTAGGCCCTGTTAAATAAATAAGACCACCACCACTAGCAAAAACAGGCAAACCAATTGCACCCTCAAATAAATATGCAACTAGTGTTAAAAAAGATAATCTTACACCATAAGTTGCTCCGATTAGAAATACCATAAAAGTTTGCATAGTCATAGGTATCGGCCAAAAAGGAACTTGAACTTTGGCTGATATAGTAAGCAGCAACGTCCCAAAAAGTATAAGAGATATATTTGTTACATTTTGATTTATACCCTGAAACATTTTTAAGTTATTAATTAAAATTCTATTGTTGTTCATAATTGTTCCTTTATTAATTACTCTTTAAACTATTTTATATTTTGCTTCAAGTCGATCCCAGAAAACTTGCTCTAATTTAACATTATTTAATTTATTTATTTGTTTTATACCTGTAGGAGAAGTAACATTAATCTCTGTAAGATAGTCACCTATAATATCAATACCCACAAAAAAAAGATCTAATTTTTTTAATTCACTTCCCAATGTTTCAATTATTTGCTGATCACGGAAAACTAATCCAGTTTTTTTTGCTGAACCACCAGCGTGAAAGTTAGCCTTTATACTGCCTTCTGAAGGTATTCTTGCTACAGATCCAACATAGTTTCCATCAAAAAAAATTATCCGTCTGTCTCCTTCACTAATTTCAGGAATATACTTTTGAGCCATTATTGGCATTTCTAAATATTCACGATCAATATTAATTCCCTCTATGTGTTCATTTTTACTTCTATGAATACCTTCTCCTCCATTTCCGTACAAAGGTTTAGTAATAATATCTTTATGTCTATTAAAAAAAATTTTAATTTCTTCAACTCTTTGAGATATTAAAGTAGGTGGCATAAATTCTTTAAACTTATATGGAAGAATTTTTTCTGCAGCATTTCTCACTGCTGTTGGATTATTTATCACTGTGGTGCTTTTAGGTAAACAATCTAAAAGATATGTAGATGTGATATAATGCATATTAAATGGAGGATCCTGTCTTAAAAAAATAAATTTAAACTCTTCAAGCTTAACTTCAATCTTTTCCGATAGAAATCTAAAATAATTTACTTTTTGATCCATTAATTCTAAAAAAAAACCTTTAGCCTTTACTACACCAGAGTCGATAAATATGTCATTTGGATGATAATAGAATAATTCATAATTTCTCTTTTGACCCTCTAATCCAATTACGAAAGATGAATCAAAATCATAATCAATTGTTTTGATATTATCCATCTGAATTGCAATTTTATTTTTCATTAGAAAATTATTTCCTCATATATTGGTTTTGTTGATTGTTCCCAGTTAGTTTGAAACTTATTAATTA